>JAHRHW010000287.1 GCA_019100305.1 Candidatus Thiodiazotropha taylori
TGCACTGAATGCCACCGGCTTCTGCGCCTCCTGGAATGAGGGATCAACCAGGTTCAGTTGGTAGACGGTGCCGATCAGCATCGGTTCCTGACTGAGTAGCATGAAGCCTTCAGCACTGATATTGACAATGCTCCCCAGTGTGTTGCCGGTGACCTGATCCTGAATCTCTAAAACCTGATCAGCCACTTTACGGGGGGATTGACGTTGTTCTTGCATGGTTACTCCTTAGGACCCCTAGGGTTGATGTTAGGGCCTGTCAACAAGCCCTAAAAAGCTCGACATTAACGGGCTTCTTTACCGTCATTCTCCTCGTCCTCAATCAGCTCACTGGCGATATCTTCTGTGGTTTTCAGTGAGCGCTGCAGCATGCGCCGGATGGCATGCAGAGTCCTCTCGACAAATGGGTCGCCACTGTCTTCCAGAATGGTGGATTCACCACTCAGAATCTCTTGAGCAAGGGTCCTTAATGGTTTGATGGCGGTCTGCACGCCCGCACGGTCGACGAACATGCATGATGCTGTCAGCGGGCTGAGCCAAGAGAGCTTGACCTTCTTCGACTCGCCGCTTTGTGTATCGTGAATTTCAAACCAGGTGCCGAAGCGAATCTTACGCAACTTCTCCATCATGGCGGCTTCGTCTTCCGGGATCTCCTCTTCATCCGTTGCCGCTTCTCTATCGGCCTCACTGGCAACCGGCTTGCTCGGCACAGCCTTCAGCTGTGGCTTGCCAGCGGTCTCTTCTGCTTCTCCTGCCTTTTCTGCCTCTTTGGGTTCCGCAGGCTGCGGTTTTTTCGGCGCCTGTTTGACGGCCAGTTCCGAGGCGATGGATGTGGATTCTGCACTGCTCAACAAGCCGAACAGCGTCTGGCTCTTCTCCTGATGAAAGCCACCCAAGGAGGCTAACCCCTGTTCGATGGCTTTGCGCAGATCCGGCAGACCCTGCTCCAGCTCTTCACGCTCTTTGTCCGATTTTGGTTCGAACGCCCAGGCGATCTCGTCGGCGATACGCAGGGCTTCCTTCCAATCCTCACTCATCTCACCGTCAGGATGGCGCAGCAGCACGAAGATCAGTTTGTCCACCCAGGTCTGCTCAAGAAACTCTTTGGCCGGTCTTGGCAGGTGCTCACTGAAGGAGCGCGCTTTCATCTCCTGGGAGGCGCGCTGGCGGGCAATATTCAGCTTCTCACGGCCCTTGATGGAATCCTGCGCGCGTTTTTCGAGGATGTCCGATTTGCGACGGAACTCATCCATCCGCTTCTTGAAATTCTCCAGCAGTGTGCCGAACAGACTGACATTGTCAGAAAACTCTTTCAGAACCCGGTCGACCACGTTCTGCATATCGGGGTAGATGCCCCGTTTCAGATTGCGTTCGTCGATCCAGTGACTACCTGCTTCAACCAGCGCATCAAGCAGTTGTCTGGCCTCGTGACTGCTGTCGGTCAACAGCTTCCGATCGATGATCGCAACCTTCAGATAGGGGGTATGCAGGTGACTGATCAGAGCCTTCGCCACCGCTGGCAGAACAGGATCGTTGAGCATGTACTCAAACAGCATGCCCACCAGGTCGATGGTGTCCTCATCGGCTGCTTCAAGCCGGTCTGCACCAACCTCTGCGTAGAGTTTGTGCCGCTCCTCGGCCAGGGTATGTTTTACCCGGCTCAGAAACTGCTCGTCGATCTCGATATTGGCAATCGCAGTGCCTGGCGCATTCACATCCGGCACATATTCGAAACGTTTTTCCGGCTGAATGTTGTCGAGGGCGCTGACCAGATTCTCCTGGGTGGCGGGTGGTGAGGCACCAGGTTGTCTGCCGGCAGCCTGTGCCGCCGCGGCCTTGGCCTGAGTCTTTTCTGGCGATACCCGCCTGCGATTGGCCATCATCTCCAGAATCGAACCAAACAGCTCTTCACCCAACTCTTCCTGGGTCTGTTCTGTGGCGGTTTCCGCATGCTCCCCATCCTTTTCTTCGGAGTCACCCCGTTCGGAATCGGGTGATTTCTGGATGGAGGGGCGCAAGTGGGGCAGCACACCAGCCTCTTTCAGGCTGTTGTTGAAGTCGTCATAGATGGAGCCGAGTTGCTTCAACACATACTTATCGAACAGGACCAGAATGATGACTTTGATTCGTGATTCCAGGCCGAGGGCATCGATGGCTTCATTGAAGGCATGCGCCAGATGATGGGGGCCTGAGGGAATCTGTTTGTGTTTGACGCTATGTCCACCACTGACCACACTCAGTCTCTGGCCCAGTGCATAGAGCTGAGCGCGGTGGTGACCGACGGTGCGGCTGATCATATTTTCCAGCGCGGTGTTGACGTCCATCGCCTCCTGGTCGACCAGTTCAAGTTCCGTATCCTCATCCAGGCTTGAGAAAGTGTCGATTTCAGGCTGATCACGCCAGAATTTGTCAAAACCCTCATTCACCAGCTCACGGAACTCATGCTCCACCAGGCCATGACGGTTACGGATCATCGCCATGGCTTCGAAAAAGCGGTTCTGTACCTCGTTGGTTTCAGCTTTCTGGGCAAAGCTCGTGAGTGCCTTGTCGGTGTTATTGAAAAGCTCCGTCATCAATGCATTGATATAGACGAGGGCCGTATCCCTGCAACGATTGAGCAGTGGTTGAAACTGACTCTGATATCTGTTTTTTCTGTCTTGGGTAGACACCATCGACGGGTCCTTCAATGGATAGTTGGTAAGGTTGTCAGCATCTTATTACATTTTATCCCACTGCAAACATACCAAGTTCTGTGTAAAGCGCTATCCGACAAAGATTAGCATGAAGAACACATTAGATGAATATTATCTTTCGTGAACATGCGTGAAGCGCGCTCTTTCCAGTCTGTTCGTTTTTCAAACTGCACAACCGGATTCAATCATCACCTATGATTCTGTCGTCGTTATTGCTCGGTGCCAGCAAGGTCTCCCCCTGGCCGATGGTTTTTGCGAATACCATCCGATAGGTCGAGCCATCCTCCTCCTGGTGAGCGGCGCGAAGCGTTCTGACCTTTTCCCGCGCCGGTTTGTACTTCTCCTCTTCATCGAGGAACTCCAGTGTCTGATCTGCTCTGACTTTGAAAATGAAAAATGGCATCTGACTGCATACTCCTGAATTATCTTACTATCTTTATCAAGCTTCCTGTCATTATGTCGCTAACTAATGATAGAGGATAGCTTTATAAACCATTTTGGTTTCGGAGAATATCTTTTAAACCTTTTAAAATCAGTATATTGATTGCTTTGTGGTTGGCTGGATAAATTCCTGATGAGGGGCGTGGCATGACTCCGCAACAACTTGTGATTGAGCTTGATCAGTTGGTCTCTTTACCAGATGTCTGTGTGAAAGTGAATCGCCTGATCGATGCACCGAACTATTCGGCATTGACCCTAGGTGATCTGATTGCCCAGGATTCGGATCTATCGGCGCGTCTGCTGAGCGTTGTGAACAGTGCTTTTTTTGGTATGCAGGCACCGGTGGAGACCATCTCCCGGGCGATTACCGTGATCGGTACGGAAGAGTTGCGCAACCTGGTGATGGCGACCACCGCAGCCAGGGTATTTACCGGCATACCCTCAGATCTGGTGGATATGGCGGAGTATTGGCGCTACTCCATCACTACCGGGGTGGTGGCGGGAGAGCTGGCCGGTCACTGTAACGTACTGCACAGCGAGCGGCTGTTCGTAATGGGGGTTCTGCACGATATCGGACGCCTTGCCATCTATCTTAAACTACCCCAGGAGGCGAGGGACATTCTTCTGATCACCGGGGGTGAATATGGATTGCTGGCAGATACTGAACAGGAGGTTCTGGGATTTACCCATATGGATGTGGGCGAGGCCCTGTTGAGAAAGTGGAAGCTGCCTGAAAGCATCATCGATGTGGTGGCCTGCCATCACAAGCCATCAACCACCAAGACCCATCAACTGGAAACGGCCTTGTTGCATATCTCGGCAGCGATCGCCGATGCGGACCTGAACGGTTACGCCCATGAAGAGGTTTGCGAACTACTTGATGAGGGGGTCTGGCAGATCACCGGTCTGCAACCGCAAGCGATTGACAGCTATCTGGAAGCGGTTCCCGATAAGGTGCTGGAGATCATGGATGTGGTATTGGCGCCAAAGGTGAAAGCGCGTATGCGCGAAACCCAGTTGACCAAGAACTGAGCGCGGATTCCAACATCAGTCTTAATAAGACTCAGGGTTTGAGCCCCAACCAGGGTAGAATAGGGTCTCATGTTGAGACTCTACCAATCCAATCAACTCGAAATACTGGCGCGGCACCTGGCCGAGGTGCTGGCTACCCCAGCTCTATCACCTCTGCAGAGCGAGCAGATTGTGGTCCAGCATCCGGGAATGGGGCGCTGGCTCTCACAGCGGATTGCAACTCAACTTGGGATTAGCGCCAACCTGCAGTTTCCCCTGCCAGCCACTTTTCTCTGGCAACTGTTTGAACAGCTGTTGCCGGATGTACCCCATCAGGACAGCTTTCAACCGAAGCGTCTCGCCTGGCGTATCCATCAACTGCTGGCCAGTCAGAGCGGGCAGCCTGAATATGCTGCGATAAGCAATTATCTCTCGGACGGTGGGGATTTGCGTCGCTTTCAACTGGCTCAGCAACTGGCCCGGCTATTTGATCAATATCTGCTCTATCGCCCCGATTGGATTCACGCCTGGCAGGCCGGTCAGTCTGCCGTACCAGGTGATCAATGGCAGGCGGATCTCTGGCGCAAGCTGGTGGCCTGGGAGAGCAGACACTGGGTCCACTTTCAGCAGCAGCTGTTTCACACAATCGACGCGGCCAAGCCAATAAAAGCGTGTAATCCCAGGGTCTGCATCTTCGGTGTGCCTTCCCTCTCGCCAGGCTATCTGGAGATCATTCGCTATCTTGCCAACTGGATCGATGTACACCTGTTTCTACTCAATCCGTGCCAGGCTCACTGGGCAGAGATTGTTACCCCGGAGGAACAGGCGCGACTCGCTCTGGTGGCTTCGGCTGAGGATCTCTATCTGGACCTGGGACATCCGTTGCTGGCTACCCTGGGACGCCAGGGGCGGGACTTTTTTGCCGCGATAAACGAGATGGACCCCGGCAGTGAGGAGCTCTTTGCACTGCAGCGCGATGAGAACCTGCTGCACCGGCTGCAGAACCAGATACTGAATCTCGAACCACCCGAGGGTGGTGCTGAAGCGGACGATTCCATCCGCTTTCAGCTCTGTCACAGTCCGATGCGCGAGGCCGAGGTGCTCTACGATCAGCTACTGGCAGCGCTGGACGAGCTGCCCGACTTGCGGCCTGATGAGATCCTTGTCATGACAACCGATATCGAGCGCTATGCTCCCTTGCTGGAGGCAGTCTTCGCCGCCCCAGGAGAGCGCCCGAAAATTCCCTATCGGATCAGTGATCATTCGATCCAGCGGAGTAATCCGCTGGCTGAAGGGCTGATGAGTCTGTTGTCCCTTCCTGGCTCCCGTTATGGGGTGACCGAGCTTTTGGCGCTGCTGGAACAACCCGCAATCAGAGAGCGTTTCGGACTCGATGAGGCCGGCCTGGAAAAGGTGATCCAGTGGCTTGATCAGGCATCCATCCGTTGGGGACGGGACGGTGCCAATAAAGTGGATTTCGGCCTGCCGGAGGAGGATCGCAACACCTGGCGGGCAGGCTTACGCCAACTGATGCTGGGTTATGCGCTGGCCGATCACGGGGAGAGCCTGTGGCGTGGGGTCTATCCATTGGACGCTGTGGAGGGATCAGAGACCCGCTGGCTGGGAGGTCTGCTGGCATTCACCGAGGCGGTGTTCGAGCTGGATCAGGTTTTTGCCGAGTCAGCGACACCACAGCAGTGGCAGAAAAGGCTGAGCGATACGATCGAGCGCTTCTTTGCCGTGGAGAACAGTTCGGAACAGGATCTGATCGGAGTACGAAGCTGTATCGAACAGCTGGT
>JAHRHW010000030.1:0-5000 GCA_019100305.1 Candidatus Thiodiazotropha taylori
CCAGGTACGCACCCCCTTTGAGGGTATCGACGATATGTTGCCAGATCGTGTCCCGCTCCCCCTTGCTGTCGAAGCAGGCGTTGATGCCGCCCTGGGCGCAGACTGAATGGGAACGTTTGACTTCAAAGAGTGAGAAGATCTGGACTTGAAAGCCGGCCTCGGCAACCCGTAAGGCGGCCCACAGGCCCCCCAGCCCCCCACCAACCACAATCACCTTTCTGGGCCTGCTCATGGCAGAAACCCCAACATGCCATGCACTCCCATCGCAGAGAGCAAAACAGCGAGAAATCCGCAGATACCCAACCAGATGGATTGTGCCCGTGGTGAGGTGGTCAGTCCCCAACTGATGGCCATGCTCCAGAGGCCGTTGGTCAAGTGAAAAACCGAAAGCAACAAGCCGGCCAAATAGATTAGAAAAACCGAGGGCTGGATGAGTAATCCTTGCATGTGAGCGAATAGATCCGCCTTGATGGCAGGTTCCCAGATCGCCCAGATGCGCGTCCATCCCACATGCAGCAGCAGAAACAGCAGAATGGCGAGGCCGGAGAAGCGCTGTAGGGTATAGCGGAGGTTGCCTTGCCATGGGTAGACGGAGAGATTGCCTTTGCCGCTGTAGAGAATCACCAGGCCGTAAAGTGCGTGAAACAGCAGTGGCAGGGCGATCAGGAAAATCTCCAACAGGGTGAGGTAGTTGAGTTGTTGAAGCCAGCCTACAACCTGATCATTGTAGTGTGTCTGGCCGAATCTGGATTGGGAGTTTTCCCAAAGATGAAAGATCAGGAATCCGCCTACCGGGAGCAGACCCAGTAACGAGTGTAAACGGCGAAACACAAAGTGAGTGTCGTGGATAGAGGCTTTCATCAATCACATCACTTGGATTACGAACTATTACAATATTATTTTATTATGATTATCCGCCGCGCTGACCCAGGACAGTGAAAAGTCAATTTTTTAGAAAGAATCTGAAAATGGTTACTGTCTAAGAAGAAAATTCCTTGTGGAACTGGATCGCCTTACAGATTAACAGAATATTTAAGCAGCGGTTTCTGATACGGCATAGATCTGCTCAGGACTTTTTATAGAGCAACATTTCCCATTGAATGGGTCGGGTGAAAGGGATATCGCAGGGTAATTGGATAGAGCTCAATTACTCAACGGATGGCAAAATGATCGGCTCCAGTGATAGCAAATGGATCTTGCGCAATCGTTTGGTTTACTGGGCGTCGGCTACCAGGGTGCGACTGATCAGTTCCAGCTTGGAAATGAAGGGCTGTATCTTGATCATGAAGTCATCCCGATACTTCTTTGCGATCGGTTTGGCGGCAGGCAGCTTGACGGTCAGTGGATTGCGGTGAACGCCATTGACGCGGAATTCATAGTGCAGATGGGGCCCGGTCGCCAGGCCGGTTTTACCCACGTAGCCGATCACCTGCCCCTGTTTGACCCGCGTTCCCTTCCTGGATTTCTTGTTATACCGGGAGAGATGGGCGTACAGGGTTGTGTAGGTCTGGCCATGTTGAATGATAACTGTCTTTCCGTAGCCGCCTTTTTTACCACGGAAGATCACCTTGCCGTCACCTGAGGCTTTGATCGGGGTGCCGGTTTTGGCGGCATAATCCACGCCACGGTGGGGACGTTTTTTACCCAGTACCGGATGGTAGCGCTCACGGGTGAATCTGGAAGAGATGCGTCTGAAATCTACCGGTGCTCTAAGGAAGGCTTTACGCATACTTCGGCCTTCCGGCGTGTAGTAGTCTGCACGCCCGGTGTCATCCACATAGCGGAGGGCCTGATAGGTCTTTCCCTGATTGATGAATTCTGCGGCGAGGATCGGGCCATCCCTCAATTTCTCACCATCCAGATAGTCCTCTTCAAAAATCACGGTGAAACGATCACCGGAGCGAATCTCCAGGGCAAAGTCGATATCCCAGCCGAAAATATCGGCCAGCTGCATGATCAACTGATCGGAGAGACCGGACTTTTTGGCCGAGACATAGAGAGAGTTTTCGATGACACCACTCAGGTGGGCGTTTCTGGTGTCCACCGCTCTGCTTTTTTCCGTGGCTGTGAAGCCATCCGCCGTGGCCAGGATTTCAAGGCTGTCGACCTTGCTATGCTCCAGGCGCAGGCTGAGCAGATTGTCATCTGAGTCAAACGCCATATGCAGCGTCTCCCCAGGACGGATGTCGGTCAGCTGCTTGGCTGTTTTGCTGGAGTTGACAATCTGATGGAGCAGCGATGGGCTCAGTTTGTTTTCCTTGAAGATCGAGGCCATCGAGTCGCCGCTGCGAATTTCATAGACGGTTTTGCGACTCTCTTCTACGGTTGTCGGTTGTGCTGCCACCTCAGGAACCGGGACAGCCTCAGGTGCGATCTCTGCTTGGGCGGTTTGCACAGGATCTGCAGCAAAAGCCTGACTCAGAAATCCTGTTGAATTCTGTTTTGTCGGTGTTGGGTATTCATCGCTCTGTTGAGACTGACCGGGAAGTGAGAGGGGCAAAATCAGTTTTCTCTGCTGATCCGGTTGCGATTCAGCGTCCGGATTCGAGCTGTTGGCGGGTTGGCTCTCTTCCGTAGGATTGGAAATCAGGAACAGGAAGCCGGCTGCAAGGATCAACAGAAAAAAGACAGAGAACACCAGGCGTTTGATAAGCTGGCCTCTGGCAGGTCTTCTGTCCAATGTATACGATTTAAAATCTTGCATGGTGCCTGTCGCGGTCAAAGGTGGCGGCCTGTTCCCTGTAGAGATGGTACCCAGTTATGAATCTTAGGATAGAAGTCAAGAATCACAACACCCAATGGTTAATTTTATCAGATGCTTCTAGTAGAGTGTGCAACCATTGTCTTAATTTTTGAGATTTGTTAAATGATCGATGTCACAGGATCCCTAGAATTAATTAAACGTGGTACGGAAGAGGTTTTACCAGAAGAGCTGCTGATAAAGAAGCTTAAAAGGGGTGAGCCTCTGAAAATCAAAGCGGGTTTTGATCCTACAGCCCCCGATTTGCATCTCGGACACACTGTTTTGATCAATAAACTCAGGCAATTCCAGGAGTTGGGTCACGAGGTGATTTTTCTGATCGGTGACTTCACCGGTATGATCGGTGATCCAACGGGGAAAAGCGCCACCCGGCCTCCGCTGACGCGGGAAGAGGTGCTGGAAAACGCCAAGACCTATGAGCATCAGATCTTCAAGATCCTCGATCCAACCAAGACCACAGTGCTGTTCAACTCCAGCTGGATGGGTGAGATGTCCGCCGTTGACCTGATTCAACTGGCGGCAAAGCACACGGTTGCCAGGATGCTGGAGCGGGACGACTTCAACAAGCGCTACACCAGTGGTCAGCCGATTGCCATTCATGAATTCCTCTATCCGCTGGTGCAAGGCTACGATTCTGTGGCTCTGAAGGCCGATGTGGAGCTCGGCGGGACCGACCAGAAGTTCAATCTGCTGGTCGGTAGACAGTTACAGGAGGCCTATCAGCAGGAGCCGCAGGTGGTGATTACCCTGCCGATTCTCGAGGGGCTGGACGGCGTGCAGAAGATGTCCAAGTCACTCAACAACTATATTGGCATCACCGATCAGCCGGAGGAGATGTTCGGTAAAGTGATGTCGATCTCCGATGATCTGATGTGGCGCTACTATGAGTTGCTCAGCTTCAGACCGATGGATGAGATCGAAGCCTGGAAGGCGAAGGTCGATGGGGGAGCCAATCCGAGGGACATCAAGGTGCGTCTGGCGGAAGAGCTGGTGGAGCGTTTTCACTCCAAAGAGATGGCGGAGAAGGCCCATCAGGCGTTCATTGCCAGATTTCAGAAAGGTCAGATTCCCGACGAGATGCCCGAGTGTGAGCTGAAAGCGGATTCCGGTAGCTACCCGATTGCCAATCTGCTGAAAGATGGTGGCCTGGTGAAGAGTACCTCTGAGGCGATGCGAATGATCAAACAGGGTGCTGTGCGGATCGATGGGGACCGGGTGGAGCAGACGTCCCTGACCATCGAGGCCGGCACCACGGGGGTATTTCAGGTGGGCAAGCGGCGCTTCGCCAGAATCTCTGTGAGCTAGGGCTTGTTCTGTTGGCGTTAACAGCCCCTGGTTCACCGCCTGGCTGACATCCCGGCTGCCGAACAGGCTCCTGAAAGGCTGGCGGGGTACTACTCTAGCCATATATATAGAGTGATCGGCTCGATATTGGACAGGCCTGAAAATTATTCTTGACCTGCCAAAATTGGCCCTTATAATGCGCCACTCCTTAGCCTGATGGCAGCTGAAAAACGGCTGATTCAGGGGCTGGGGAGAGGCAAAAACAGGTCGTTAAAATTCCTTTCGAATTTTTGTTGACGATTGGAAAGATCGACGTATAATGCGCCTCCTCTATCGGCTTTGCCGGCAACGGTAATAGGATAGAAAGAGCGATGTAATAAATAGTTCAAATAGTTGTTGACAATGACTTTTCGGGCTGTAGAATACGCGCTCTCGAACAGGCCGGGTATGACCGACCAGCTTGAAAAAAGTTGAGATTTTTCTTGACACAAGCAACCGGCACTGTAAAATAGGCGGTCTTTCTCAAGTGAAAATTTTGAGAAGCTCTTTAACAATTAGGTTAGGTAATTTGTGTGGGTGCTCCGTTGATTTTGGGTAACCAAAGATCGACAAGAGCATTCAAAAAGATAGTAATTCTATCCGATGAATCTCGAGTCAAAAAGATTGGCTGCCATAAGCAGCTATCAAACTTAAACTGAAGAGTTTGATCCTGGCTCAGATTGAACGCTGGCGGTATGCTTAACACATGCAAGTCGAACGGTAACAGCGAGAGCTTGCTCTCGGCTGACGAGTGGCGGACGGGTGAGTAACGCGTAGGAATCTGCCTAGTAGTGGGGGACAACTCGGGGAAACTCGAGCTAATACCGCATACGCCCTACGGGGGAAAGCGGGGGATCTTCGGACCTCGCGCTATTAGATGAGCCTGCGTTGGATTAGCTTGTTGGTGAGGTAATGG
>JAHRHW010000030.1:7500-19325 GCA_019100305.1 Candidatus Thiodiazotropha taylori
CTATGTTGAAAAATGGGGGGATGAGCTGTGGCTAGGAGTGAAAGGCTAATCAAGCCCGGAGATAGCTGGTTCTCCTCGAAAGCTATTTAGGTAGCGCCTCGCGTCTCACTCCAGGGGGTAGAGCACTGTTTCGGCTAGGGGGCCATCCCGGCTTACCAAACCGATGCAAACTCCGAATACTTGGAAGTGCAATCGCGGGAGACACACGGCGGGTGCTAACGTCCGTCGTGGAAAGGGAAACAACCCAGACCGCCAGCTAAGGTCCCAAAATCATGGCTCAGTGGGAAACGATGTGGGAAGGCATAGACAGCTAGGAGGTTGGCTTAGAAGCAGCCATCCTTTAAAGAAAGCGTAATAGCTCACTAGTCGAGTCGGCCTGCGCGGAAGATTTAACGGGGCTTAAGCCATGTACCGAAGCTGCGGATACGTGTTTACACGTATGGTAGAGGAGCGTTCTGTAAGCCTGCGAAGGTGTGTTGTAAAGCATGCTGGAGGTATCAGAAGTGCGAATGCTGACATGAGTAACGATAAAGGGGGTGAGAGGCCCCCTCGCCGAAAACCCAAGGTTTCCTGCGCAACGCTAATCGGCGCAGGGTTAGTCGGCCCCTAAGGCGAGGCAGAAATGCGTAGTCGATGGGAATCCGGTTAATATTCCGGAACTACTTATTACTGCGATGGGGTGACGGAGAAGGCTAGGTCATCCGGGTGTTGGTTTACCCGGTTTAAGCGTGTAGGAAGTCTGTTTAGGCAAATCCGGACGGACAATTCTGAGACGTGATGACGAGCTTCCATGTGAAGCGAAGTGATTGATGCCATACTTCCAGGAAAAACCTCTAAGCTTCAGGTAATAAGTAACCGTACTCTAAACCGACACAGGTGGGTAGGGTGAGAATCCCAAGGCGCTTGAGAGAACTCTGGTGAAGGAACTAGGCAAAATAGTACCGTAACTTCGGGAGAAGGTACGCCCTTGGTATGTGAAGAGACTTGCTCTCCTAGCAGAAGAGGGTTGCAGTGACCAGGTGGCTGCGACTGTTTATTAAAAACATAGCACTCTGCAAACTCGAAAGAGGAAGTATAGGGTGTGACGCCTGCCCGGTGCCGGAAGGTTAATTGATGGGGTTAGTCTTCGGACGAAGCTCTTGATCGAAGCCCCGGTAAACGGCGGCCGTAACTATAACGGTCCTAAGGTAGCGAAATTCCTTGTCGGGTAAGTTCCGACCTGCACGAATGGCGTAACGATGGCCACGCTGTCTCCACCAGAGACTCAGTGAAATTGAAATCGCTGTTAAGATGCAGTGTACCCGCGGCTAGACGGAAAGACCCCGTGAACCTTTACTACAGCTTTGCACTGGACTTTGAATATGTTTGTGTAGGATAGGTGGGAGGCTTTGAAACGGAGACGCCAGTCTTCGTGGAGCCAACCTTGAAATACCACCCTGACATATTTGGAGTTCTAACCTCGACCCGTTATCCGGGTTAGGGACAGTGTATGGTGGGTAGTTTGACTGGGGCGGTCTCCTCCCAAAGAGTAACGGAGGAGCACGAAGGTACCCTCAGCGCGGTCGGACATCGCGCAACGAGTGCAAAGGCATAAGGGTGCTTGACTGCGAGACAGACAAGTCGAGCAGGTACGAAAGTAGGTCTTAGTGATCCGGTGGTTCTGTATGGAAGGGCCATCGCTCAACGGATAAAAGGTACTCCGGGGATAACAGGCTGATACCGCCCAAGAGTTCATATCGACGGCGGTGTTTGGCACCTCGATGTCGGCTCATCACATCCTGGGGCTGAAGTCGGTCCCAAGGGTATGGCTGTTCGCCATTTAAAGTGGTACGCGAGCTGGGTTTAGAACGTCGTGAGACAGTTCGGTCCCTATCTGCCGTGGGCGTTTGAGATTTGAGGGAAGCTGCTCCTAGTACGAGAGGACCGGAGTGGACGTATCTCTGGTGTTCCGGTTGTCACGCCAGTGGCATTGCCGGGTAGCTATATACGGACAGGATAACCGCTGAAAGCATCTAAGCGGGAAGCCCCTCCCAAGATTAGATCTCACTTGTCTCTTGAAGACACTGAAGGGCCGTTGAAGACTACAACGTTGATAGGCGGGGTGTGGAAGTACAGTAATGCATGAAGCTAACCAGTACTAATTGCCCGTGAGACTTGACCATATAACACCCAAACATTTTGGGTTTGGTTCAAACAAACGCACACCCAATACTCGAGCGATCTAACCGAATGCAGAGTTGTTCAACTTGAGCAACTCCAACAGTTTGCCTGGCGGCTATAGCGTGTTGGTACCACCCGATCCCATCTCGAACTCGGAAGTGAAACGACATAGCGCCGATGATAGTGTGGGGTTTCCCCATGTTAAAGTAGGACACTGCCAGGTTTTTACGCGAAAACCCCGTATCGGAAACGATACGGGGTTTTTTTTTGTCCAAACGCGTAGAATCTTCTTTTTAAATTACTCTTCGATGTCTGGATTTGTGTTTACAGGCCCTACTAGATGTATATATCCATTGCACTGCTGATAACAGGCTTGATACTGATAACGCTCTCTTTACGACAGCTCCTATTTAAAGGGAGACTGCTGAGTGCCACCTTCAACGGTGTGTTTGGAATATTTACCCTGCTTATCGCTACAATCTTCACGCTCTTGCTGATGAATGTTCAAACCTATGTACAACTCACCAGGGAGATCGATCTGGTAGAGGTTGAGGTTACCGATGTTTCTGAAACCGGCTCTGAGTTGAAGTTATCCTACGACGGCAGGACATCAACTCATCTGATTGCTGCGGATGAGTGGCGCCTGGATGCCAGGTTCATTAAGTGGAAACCCTGGTTCACCCTATTCGGAAATGAGCCGATCGTCAGGCTTGAAACCATCAGTGGGCGTAATCCCCGAAAGACTCCGGCGGGAAATCAGATCTACCAACTCTCGGATACTTCCCTAAACACAGATGAATTGTTCTCTTATCTTACGGATAAATTCGGTGTTCTGGATACCATGTTTGGCAGTTCGGTCTACATGCCGATACAGTCGGGTGCCCGCTACCTTGTCAGTGCCACCCAATCTGGCCTGATTGCCAGACCGTTAAACAACCAGGGGCGTAGTGCAGTCAATAACTGGAAATGAGAATGATCGATTACAGACTAAAACTACACTCTCCACATAGTCATATCTTTGAAGTTGAACTGACTATCCAGAATCCCGATCCGGATGGACAGGTGGTCTATCTACCGGCCTGGATAAGAGGCAGTTATCTGATACGGGATTACGCCAGACATATTGTTTCGATTGAGGCCAATGCCGGTGGGGAACCACTCACCCTCAGTAAACTGGACAAACAGAGTTGGCAGGTCGAATCGGCTAAGCAAGCGCTCACAATCAACTATCAGATTTACGCCTGGGAGCTTACTGTAAGATCGGCCCATTTCGATAACACCCACGCTTATTTCAACGGTCCGGCACTGTTTCTCGCAGTTCGCGGTCAGGAGTTGATGCCGTGCAGGTTGGAGATCGTCGCACCGAAATTTAAACCGCAGAAAGAGTGGCGGGTCGCTTTTTCACTGAAACCGGAACAGATTGATGAGCAGGGCTTCGGCACTTACCAGGCAGATGATTACGAGGCGTTAATTGATTGCCCGGGTGAGATCGGCAACCATTCAGAGAGCCGCTTTGAGGTGGCGGGATGCAGCCATCGCTTTGTGGTGAGTGGTGTCAAGAGATTCGATCATGAAAAATTGTGTTCGCATTTAAGACGAATTTGTGAGAAGCAGGTTGAGTTGTTTGGGGAGTTGCCGGTTCAGGATTACCTCTTTTTACTGCGCGTGGTGAATGATGGTTATGGCGGACTTGAGCATAAAAATTCCACCAGCCTGATTTTTCCCAGGGACGATCCACCGGCAAAGCGCGATCCTAAGATAACACCGGGTTATCGAAAATTGTTGGCATTATGCAGCCACGAGTATTTTCATTTATGGAATGTAAAACGCATAATTCCTGAAGTTTTTCTTGAACAGAGTACCCAGCAGGAAGTCTATACTCGACAGTTATGGGTTTTCGAAGGCATCACTTCATATTATGACGAGTTAATGCTTGTACGCAGTGGAGTGATCAGCAAACAGGACTATTTCGAAATGCTCGCCGAAACAGTCACCCGGGTAATGAGAGGCAGCGGGCGACTTAAACAGACGCTCGAAGAGTCGAGTTTTGATGTCTGGACAAAATTCTACAAACAGGATGAGAACGCACCCAACGCGATTGTCAGCTATTATGCGAAGGGTGCCCTGTTCGCGCTACTGCTGGATTTGACAATACGGCTTCAAAGTAACGGTAGATTCTCCCTTGATCAGGTTATGCGTGAAATGTGGTTGCGCTACGGCAAGCAGGGTAAAGGTGTACCGGAAAACGGTATCGAAAAGATTGTGGCTGACGTGACGTCACTCGACCTTCAATCTCTCTTCGATCTAGGTCTTCGTTCAACCGCCGAACTACCCCTCAACGAGTGCTTATCTGAATTTGGTGTTGCAATGAAGCTACTGCCAGCTAAAACCTTTGATGAAAAGGGTGGGGTACTCCGTGACAAGGAGCGTGAGCAGCAATCGTATATGGGCATTGGCGCAAAATGGACCAGTAAGAACAGCGGTATCAAGGTTCAGCAGGTATTCGATGATGGTGCTGCACAGAGAGCGGGTATCTCAGCCGGTGATGAGATTGTTGCAGTGGATGGGCTTAGAATGACAGCAAAGCAGTTTGATAACTACATTCTTGATAGCGATGCGGGTGATGAGATCGAGGTCCATCTGTTTCGCCACGATCAATTGATGAGTCTGGTTTTGCACCCTCAGCTGGCAGCCTTCGATACCTGTTACTTCGATCTGACCGAACCTTCCGATGAAGCGGTCAACCAACGCCAGTCAGACTGGTTGATGGGACATGGCTGAAGAGATCCTGCTGATTAAAAAAATGGCTGACGGTCGGTTTCATTCCGGTCAGG
Source organism: Candidatus Thiodiazotropha taylori (assembly GCA_019100305.1). Lineage (GTDB taxonomy): Bacteria > Pseudomonadota > Gammaproteobacteria > Chromatiales > Chromatiaceae > Thiodiazotropha. Next base: position 12,495 of record JAHRHW010000030.1, read on the forward strand.
AGCTGGGTGAGATGCTTAGCATCAGTCGTGCCGGTGTGTGGAAGAAATTGCAGAAGATCAAAGACAAGTATGGTCTTCAGGTTGATGCAGTCAAAGGTCGTGGATATCGTTTGCAGGAGTCTTTGGACCTGCTCAACCGGAATTCAATCGAAAAAGTACTGACAGAGCTTGGTATGGATCCGCCGCCACCCGTGGAAGTCCATACAACCATCGATTCCACCAATGCCTGGTTGATGCAGCAGGCTGCATTGGGTATTAAGTCCGGTACCGTCTGTCTTGCTGAACAGCAATCGGGCGGTAAGGGCCGGCACGGCAGACACTGGGTATCCCCTTTTGGCAGAAACCTCTACTACTCGATGTTGTTGCGATTCGATCTTGCGCCAGCCCAGGTAGCCGGATTGAGCCTGACATCCGCAATTGCCGTGCTGCGTCTGGTGCGTCAGATGAATTGTCTCCAGGCTGGACTCAAGTGGCCGAATGATGTGCTTTGGCAGGGCAGAAAATTGGCAGGATTGCTGTTGCAGGTATCCGGTGAATCAAGCGGCCCCTCCCAGGTTGTGATTGGCGTCGGTCTCAACCTGGGCATGGGACAGTATGGTAAAGCGATCGATCAGCCCTGGGCCGATTTAAGTCAAATTCCACAGGTTAAACCCTATAATCGGAATGAACTGGCAGCCAGGCTGACAATGCATTTAAAAGATGTTGCCGAGCAGTATCTGCAGCAAGGTTTAACAGGGTTTACCGATGAGTGGCATGAGTATGACCTCTATCTTGGCAAACAGGTAGTGATAAGCAGCGCCAATAACATGCATTCAGGAAAACACATGGGGATTGATGAAACCGGTGGTATCAGGATAGAGACTGAAGGGCAGGTTCGCATCTTTCATGCAGGTGAAGTCAGCCTAAGAGCGATCTAGACCATGAGACTTTTTGTAGATATTGGCAATACGGCAATCAAGTGGGCGAATGAGCGTGAGCTTCAGTCAAGCATAGTGCACAGAGCAAGTTCTCATCAGATCCCGGATTCGATCGATCGGGCTTGGCTCGATATGGTCGCGCCATCAGAGGTACATATCGCCTCTGTCAGAACCTCAGAGATTTCGGATCGCCTCAGTCACTGGATGGCTCAACACTGGCAGGCCAAAGTCCGCTTTTCCACAACAGTACCGCAGGAGCTTGGAGTAACCGCAGGGTATACCGCACCATCTCAACTGGGTGTTGACCGGTGGTTGGCCCTGTTGGCAGCCCACCAGCTTGGTGGTGGACCCAAACTTGTTGTAGATTGCGGCTCAGCCACCACAGTCGATGGCGTGGATGAATCAGGCCAACATCTCGGTGGGCTGATCCTGCCGGGTCTGCAGCTCATCGGTAAGTGTCTGGAACTGAATACGGACCTCTCATTTGGTGAGAGTGGATTGAATTTAAACGGTTTTGCGACTGATACCGCAGCAGGGGTTCAATCTGGCGCTATGCTGACACATCTCTGCGTGGTAGAAAGGTTACTTCAGGATTTAGAGCAGCGATGTGGACAAACTGCAGAGTGTATTATTACTGGAGGGAGCGCAGATCGCTTGTCGGCCCATCTGTCAGCTACTCACCAGGTCATACCGGATCTTGTTCTTCAGGGATTGGCGTTACAATCAGCTCAAGCAGAATGACTTATGAAATGGCTATTTTTAACACTATTGCTGATTAACCTAGGCCTCTTTATGCTGATCTATCCACAGCAGCCGGATAGTGAGCGGTCCTCACAGCTCGCCGATGTGGGAGAGCTTAAGCTGGCCAGTGAGCAGGAATCTGAAACTGCGAAGGAACAAACCGGGCGTGATGAAACTGACGAGCTGGTGGCGGATGCTGTTGAGAAGGCCGAACCGGAGGTAGAGAAACCGCTCAAAGATGCGTCTGTAGAGCAGCAGCAAACTCAATCAACCGCACTGCCCGAGGAGGCGCTAGCGGAGAAGATAGTCGCTGAGACACCAATCCCTCCATCCATCACGGAGTCCCAACAGGAGCTATCGATTCGATGCACCATGTTGGGGTATGTGGATACACGCTCTGCAGCTGAAGAGATTTCAGTCAGGATGAGAGCTCTCGGGTTCAAGCCTGAATTACAATCGGAGTCGCGAAACGAGCAGGCAGGCTATTGGGTACTTATCCCCCAGCAGTCATCCCGACTTGAAGCAGTGAATATTGCGAAAAAGCTCGAAGAATCAGGGGTTTCAGATCTTTGGCGGTTTACAAGCGGGAAGCTGGTCCATGCCATCTCCCTGGGACTTTTCAGAGATGAGATTCGTGCGGGTGACCGAAAGCGTGAAATCGATGCGCTGGGATTTAATTCAGTGATCCAGCCCAGATATCGGGAAAAGACCAATTACTGGTTGAGTTACAAAACTGGCAATAGTGCAGAGCTAAGCGATCGGGACTGGGCGGGGCTGGTCAAGGATTTTCCGGAACTGGTCAGAAAAGAGATTGAGTGCCAATAGTTTGCCAGGAGGCAAAGAAACGCTTAGAATTCGCACTCCTTAGCCGGCGTAGCTCAGTTGGTAGAGCAGCTGATTTGTAATCAGCTGGTCGGGGGTTCGAATCCTCTCGCCGGCTCCATTCACATTGGGTAGGTCCATGGGTTGGCTGGGCGGCTCCCCCCCCTGCTGCATTCTGTTTCTTCAAACAACATGTCAGTATCCAGCGCTTATAAACCCATTGTTGGTTTTAGGGTAAATGAGGCGTTCAGCAACCACAACGCCAAAAGCAATATCAAGCCACCACCAACCACTCCCGCACCACCTGCTGTCAAGCTCCACAATGGTGATCGGTGGGCGACCACAGTACTGGCCCACTCTCGGGCCTTTGTGGCAAAAATGGCCAAAACCACAACAGTGATTGCAGTCCCTGCCGACATCGCCATTACAGCGAGCGCGCCATGCCATATCAAATCCATTACCGATGCGAGGATCAGCACCAACACGGCTCCAGTGCAAGGGCGCAGTCCGATGGCTAATACAACCCCGGCCGTTGCACGCCGGCTACCGATGGTGTCAATCTCAACCGCGTTGGGAAGATGTCTGCAGCCGCAGCCCTCTCCGTGTATATGGCCGGCATGGTTGTGGTGGACATGGCCTGTTTCATAGCGCAACTGGCGAACACTATGCGTTAAGCTGACTGCGGCGCGTGTCAGCAAATAGAGTCCGATAATCGCAAGTAGAATGAAGCTGATCCGCGTAGTCCACAGTGATGCCGTTTCTGTCTCTTGGGGCAGCCAACCGGCCATACCGACCAGGCCATAAACCAGCAACAACGCCGTCACGCCCTGTAGCAGCGCTGCAGTGACACCCATGGCGATACCGCGATTCAGGTGGTTGCGGTGAGTCAATAGGTAGGTTGTCAGCACCATCTTGCCGTGTCCAGGCCCGGCAGCATGTAAGACACCGTAAAGAAAACTCATCAGTACCAAAGCCCAGCCGACACCATCCTTGCCACGTAGTTTGCGCAACTCCCGCGTCAGCTTACGGTGAAACTCGCGCTGTTTTAACCAAATCCAAGCGGCAGCCTCATCCCAGATGGTAGTTACCTGGTTTGTTTTAGTCTGTTCAAGATCTGCAGATTGCTCGATGGTGGTCGGTTCACTTGTTAATAAAGATGTCGCATGTGATACGTCCGAGAAAGCCATGTTCCCCAACCATGCGAGAAAAAAGAGTGTTAGGCAACTCATTCGCATCGAATGGTCACCGTCTCAGCAAACTGATTGCCAAGGTTATTACCGCCGCTCTCATTGATTCCAAGTGTGGCGGCATAGGCGACCAGGGCCGCATCCGGTTTTGGCGGCGCCAGGTTGTAGCGACACGTCGGGGGAGCATCTTTGAGTACGATGGCCGGACCTTCTTCGGCATGCAGCATTTCGAAATAGTAGGTTGGCTCTGCGATCCGATAGACTATTTCACTTTGCCACGGGTCCAGTGGTATTTTTATCGGCAGCAAGAATTCGATCTCAACCCGATGATCCTGTAGATCGATCCGGGCTTGCTCTGCCACTCCAAGTTCAGCTTCTGCTCCCTGTTGTTCAATTTGTAGAAAGTAGTGGTGTTGCCCGATATTGTTCAGGATCTTATCTAGTACTAACTGCAGCTCCTTTCCGGTTGCAGCGGTGTCTTCCACAAGCAGCACTGAGTAGTAGTCATCGAATAACCAGCGTAATTTCACGCCGGTTATAAGTCCGTTTGGATTGAACTGCCACTCGGTGAAGAGATCGATCCAGTGATGGGGGTGGGCTTGTGCGGCTGAGTTGGCAAACAACATACCCAGTATCAATCCCCTAATGCTGTATCTGTAGTAATTCAGTGATCTCATCAATCGGAGGCTAGGCTCATTGTCTGCCGAGATCAACTCCCGTCAGCTTCTCGCGCAGTTCGCGACGCTCCTGAGCTTCCACACAAAGCGTCGTTACGGGACGTGCCTCAAGCCGCGCTAAGCCGATTGGCTCGCCGGTATCTTCGCACCAGCCGTAGGTTCCATCGTCAATGCGGTCAAGGGCAGCGTCGATCTTACCCAGGAGCTTGCGGTAGCGGTCGCGGGTGCGCAACTCCAGCGTCTGGGCAGCTTCACGGGTAGCTCGGTCTGCTTCATCGCCGACCTCATGGTGGCTGTCGTGACGTAGCTCCGCGAGAGTCGCGTCTACCTCATCAAGTAACTCTGATCGCCAGTTCAGGAGCTTCTGCTTGAAATAGGTCAACTGGCTCGGCCCCATGTAGTCGTCGTCGATAGGGGGACCACTGTCTGAGGAGCCTTGGGGCTGCACCTGCTCTTTCAATTTGCTGTTTTTCTTGGCCATATCACTGTGTCACTATGTTGAATTCTGAGACCGCAGCGGAAGGGGCCGCTGTAGCCGGATCGTGGCGACGAAAGACATCATACCTCTGTCGCCGCACGTTGAAACCACGCCAGCACCTGCTCGCGCCAGGGATTGCCATACAAGTCCGCGAAACGTCGTGATTCCTCATGCTGGGGATCACCGAGAATGGTAATTCGCGCCTTAACAAACTCGGGCGTCAGCACCTGACTGCATTTGACCTCGATGCAATAGCGCCAGCCCGCATAGTTGCTTGGGAACAACTCCTCGGCGTACCGTTCGGTACCATCGTTCATGGGTTATGCCTCCTCTTGTTCGGCGAACCACTGCGGGAAAGGGTCGTCGTATCTCTTCCAAGCCTCAGGGCCTGCTGCCAGTTCGGTATCGGTGAGCAGGCATTGATCGAGGGTCGCTCTGGTCTGATCGGGATCGAGGTGTTGCCCGATGAACACGATCTCCTGGCGACGGTCTCCATACTCACCGTCAAACTCAGCCTCGATGCGGGCGCGGTACTCCGGTTCCTGGGGCCAGTGCTCGCTCGGCGCTGCTGCCCACCAGATCCCAGCTGGGCCATGGCGCATGATGCCCCCTGCTTGTGACAGTTCGCCCGCCGCATTATGCCGTGAAGCTAGCCAGAAAAAACCCTTAGAGCGCAATATATCCCCTGGCCAGTCCGTTTTTAGTGCCTCGGCAAAGCGGACTGGGTGAAAAGGTCGACGAGCACGATAAACAAAGCTGCTGATACCGTACTCTTCCGTCTCAGGTGTATGTTCACCGCGGATCTCAGCTAGCCAACCCGGTGACTGGGCCGCTCGTGCAAAATCGAAACGTCCGGTGCCCATAACTTGATCCAGTGGCACCTTGCCAAAGCTGGCGTAGAGGATCTCGGCATGCCGATTGAGCTGGTGCAAGGCATGCTCCAGTCGTTCACGTTCGGCACTCGTGATCAGGTCGATCTTATTGATAATAATGACGTCCGCGAACTCGACTTGGTCAATCAACAGGTCGGACACAGTGCGGCTATCTTCTTCACCAAGCGATTCACCGCGCGACTGCAGGCTGTCCGCCTGGTCCAAGTCGATGCTGAAATTCACCGCATCCACGACCGTAATCATAGTGTCAAGAGCGGCGACATCGGACAGGCTGGTGCCCTCCTCATCGCGGAAGGTGAAGGTCTCGGCCACTTGTAGCGGCTCAGAAATGCCAGTGGATTCGATCACTAAGTAGTCGAAACGGCCTGCCTTTGCCAGTTGGCTGACTTCGACGAGCAGATCCTCACGCAGTGTGCAACAGATGCAGCCATTACTCATCTCTACCAGCTTCTCCTCGGCACGATTCAGTTGGACTTCTTTATCCACCAGTGCGGCATCGATATTGACCTCAGACATATCGTTGACGATGACCGCGACACGCCGACCTTCGCGGTTGTTGAGGATATGGTTGAGCAGCGTGGTCTTGCCGGCACCCAGAAAACCGGATAGGACGGTGACCGGTAATTTGTGGTTTATGGCTGATGCAGAAGACATTTTAGCTCTCCACTTCGATATTTTTGTTAACCGAGTTTTACGGCGGGACCGAGGGTTTAGCGCAGTAAATCGGACGAGTTGTCCACCGCGTGTGTTGATGCAGGAGGGGCCAACTCAGAATTGGTCACGATTCGATGCATGACAAGCGAATAATCGATGATTTATAATGTTATGTTATATCATAACATAAATATAGGGCTTCTTTATTGTGGTTGTTTGCCACAAGAGCAGTTGTGGGGGGAGCTAAAAATAGCTTGAGCGAATGTTTCCGTGAGATAGCTACTATCTCGTCAAGATGATATTGCCGAGTCTATTTGGTCCGTCAGTGTTCAGGGTGGGGTGCTTCTCTCCGTAAATGGCCCAATTCCTTAGCATGAGTTTTCCGCACAATCCTTCAGCTGCTGTTCAATTACAAGCCAATCCAAGAATCGAGATGATCAGTACAGATCCTTTGGATTGGCT
>JAHRHW010000288.1 GCA_019100305.1 Candidatus Thiodiazotropha taylori
CTCCTCGACGGGAAAATAGGGCAGTGGCTTGTCTCCACCGATATCCAGGGTACGGATGATCACCGGACGTGGGTGAAACATCTTCAGCACCTTTCGATAGTTGGCGACCTGTACCGACTCTCCGGGAAAGCTGTCTCTGATCATGAACGGCAGTTCGGTGCGATAGAGACCCACACCTTCCGATTCGGCCATGCCCTGATTGCTCAGCTCTGAAAGCAGGCCGGTATTGAGGTAGAGGGGTATGCGGGTGCCATCGGTGGTTTCACAAGGCAGATCCTTGTCCGCCTGCAGTTCCTGATAGAGCGCCTGGTCCTCACTGGCAAGCCGTCGATACTCTTGGATGACCGACGGCGCAGGCGAGACGTAGATCCGCCCCAGATAGCCCTCGAGAATCAGGAAATGACCCTCCATGCGGCTCACCGGCAGATTACTCATCCCCATCACTGCCGGTACTTCCAGGGCTCTGGCCAGTATCGCCACATGGGAGAAGCTGGCGCCACTGGCCGATACCACACCGGCCAGGCGCTCTCGCGGCACCTCAGCGAGTTGCATGGCGCTGACCTCCTCGCCAACCAGAATGGTATTCTCCGGATACTCATCCAGGGTGGATACCTTCTGCTGCAGATGCATCAGGATACGTCGCCCCAGATCAAGCACATCGGAGGCCCGCTCCCGAAGGTAGACATCCTCCATGTTCTCGAATACCCGGGCATGCTCCTGAAAGGTCTCGCGCAACGCGCCCGGCGCCCAACTCCCCTGTTGAATGCGGCGCACGGTATTGCCAATCAGCGAATCACTGCCGAGCATCATCAGCCAGGCATCGAACAACGCACGGTCCTCTGCGGGCAGGCTGTCTTCAAAGCGGTCTTCGATCGCCATCAGATCCTCTACCACGGCCGCTACCGCAGTTCTGAACGCATCCTCCTCCTCATCCGGGTCCTTCGCCAGCCGGTCGGGCACTGCCTCCAGATCGGCGGGTGGATAGACCACAACCGCAGTACCCAGGGCAACGCCCGGAGATCCAGGCTGGCCCTGAAGAAACCGCTTTGGTGGCGCCAGATCGCTCTGGGTATCCAGGGTACCACTGGCCTGGGCATGGGTAATCGCACCGGCAAGCTGTGCCGCCAGGGTGAACAGAAAGGTAACCTCGTTGTCCTCGAAGCTGCGCTGATCCATCTGACGCGCCACCAACACCCCCAGAACCTTACGATTCTGTATGATCGGTACGCCTAAAAACCCTTTGTAGGAGGTCTCGCCGGTCTCATGGGTAAAGAGGTAGCGCTTGTGATTCGGTGCATCCGCCAAATTCACCGGTTCCGCTCTTTCGCAGACCAGCCCGATGAGTCCCCGATGGTATGGCAACCTGACCTTGTCAACGGCTTCAGGATGCAATCCGTCCGTCGCCTTCAGCACATGATCCCGTCGCTCGAAATCGGTGAGATAGACGGAGCAGACATCCGCTTGTATGGCCTGCTTTACATCCTGAACAATGATCGCCAGGGCCTGTTCCAGGTCGGAAGCGGCATTAACCTCTTTTACGATGCGGTGAAGGGTCTCAAGCATGGTCCTGGTAACAATCCCCCGGCAAAGCTGGAGAATTCCTATCTTTGGTTAGTCGCAAACGATCGCCAATCAACTCGAATCCATCAGCTTAAGACCGCAACATAAAAGGTTTTAGCGGAACTTAGCGGTGATTCACGTCCATTTGCGATTTTTTCAGTTAGCCCGATGGAGAGATGGCTTACACTCAACGACGATTCTGCCGAAGATAGCTTGTCAGGGAGCGCCCGGGAACCCCCTCGGGATAGAGCAGTGGCGCCAGCTCTTCCAGAGCCTTGGTATACACATTGCGTTTGAAATAGATCACTTCGCGAACAGGATGCCAATACTTTACCCAGCGCCACTCCTCGAACTCCGGGGTTTCGGTGTGGTCCAGGCAGAACGCATCTTCGCCACAGTTGGTCTTCAGCAGATACCAGATCTGCTTCTGACCGATGCAGAGCGGTTCGCTGTGACGGCGGATATAGCGTTCCGGCAATCGGTATCGCAGCCAGCTGCGCGTGGCGCCGATGATCGAGACCTGATCGGCATTCAGGCCCACCTCCTCATTCAACTCCCGATACATCGCCTCTTCAGGGGTTTCGTCACGCTTTATCCCGCCCTGGGGGAACTGCCAGGCATCCTGTCCGGTGCGACGCCCCCAAAACAGGAGACGATCGTCATTACACAGGATGATGCCGACATTCGGTCTAAAGCCGTCTGAGTCAATCAATTGATCCGCCAAAATTTGTCATATTCTTAGGTTATGATTCTTCCATAATCCATGTAGTGCAGCAAGGCAGCAAACTTAAGCCTTTGCAAATCATGGAAATTCCAAAAATTGTACGCTAGTCATATAAATTTCATCATCGATCGCCAAAAACATAGCATCTCACAACTCCCGGAGTGCACCGGTCAATTCCTGGATGTTGTTTAATTAATCTGTCGACAATCCGCGCAAGAATCCGTTAATAACATTTACCATTTAACCAGGTAAGATAGCCGGACAACCCATAGATAACTCATAGAGTAAACAAGCAGGACAAAATCATGGCATTGGCAATCTTCGACCTGGACAACACCCTGTTGGCCGGTGACTCCGACTACCTATGGGGCCGTTTCCTGGTGGAACAGGGTATTGTGGACGGAGAGCAGTATGAGCGTGAAAACGAACGCTTCTATGAAGACTACAAAGCCGGCAGACTGGATATCCACGAGTTCATGCGCTTTTCGCTCAAGCCGCTGCGAACCAACCCTCCGGAGAAGCTCAACCAATGGCGGGCACTGTTCATTGAAGAGAAGATCACGCCAATCATCAGTGAGGAGGCACAGCAACTGGTTGAAAAACACCGCCAGGCCGGGGATCTGCCGCTGATCATCACCGCCACCAATGCCTTTGTCACCTCGCCCATCGCCCAGCGCTTCGGGATCGATCACCTGATCGCAACGGAGCCGGAGCAGATCGACGGCCACTACACCGGCGAGGTTGCCGGTACCCCAAGCTTCCGCGAAGGTAAAGTCAGTCGGTTGAACGACTGGTTGGATGAGTTTGAACAGACCATGCAGGGCAGCTGGTTCTACAGTGACTCCCATAATGATCTGCCGCTACTGGAGCAGGTGGAGCATCCGGTTGCCGTTGACCCCGACCAGACCCTGGCGCAAGTGGCGAAACAGCGAAACTGGCCGATTCTGCAGCTGCACAGCCGATAACCCGGCCCCGGGCCTGTTATAATTCCTGTTACAGGGGTGCAACGACCCCGCTGCGCCCAAGCGGTAAAACGATGAGCAACGATCCAGTCGCCTCTGGCCGCCGGGAAAGGAGAAATCATGTCCAGGACTGCTTTTTTTCTGGTATTCATCGCCCTGATCCTTGGCATCACCTATGTCATGCAGAGCAGTGACAATCCACCCCAGACCAGCATCAATCAGACACCAAAAGAGTACATCGAGCTGGTCGAGCAGAGAAAAGCGGCAAGGATTGCCACAGAAAAGGCCCTCAAAGCCGGCAAGCAACGTACCGATGAGGCACTGGAAGCATCCACGGAGAAGAGTCAACGCTGACAGAGTGGCCGCTCATCCCCCTGCTCAACCGCCAGGGCAATGGCAGTGACAAACTCACCCAGCTCCTCCACCGAAACGACCTGCAACAGGCGGTTGATCAAGCGCGGATCCACCTCCGCCTGCACAACCCGGCCGTCCATCAGACTCACATTGATCCCCGCCGTATCCACGTGGGCGGCTCCCTGCTGGCCGGCAACCAACTGCTCATTCATCTCAAGCAGCGTTTCGTAACGCGCTTCGATCTTCTCATCCGTCTCATCGTCCAGCTCATCCGAAACATAGACCAGCCACTCCTCATCATCCCGGGCCGTCTCAATCGCCAACCCCAGTTGTTTCAGATAGTCGACAAACTCCTGCCACGGACGTTGATCGAAAAAAATGTATTCCAGCATGTGTTCTCCAACAGATTTTTTTTGTGGACTCACAGAATGAGCCTGTTCGAGTGTTATTCTCATTGCCTCCACCGACCTGGAGCACGAACCATGAAACAGAGCCAAATGCTTGCTGCCCTATTGCGCTTTCCCGCCCGACATCTGGCGAGAAAAATTCACAGCAGAACAACAACCATCCAAAGCCGGAAAAAAGTTATCCTGCAGGAGTCCCCGCTGGCTGGCTTCCAATACCATCGCGGACCGGCCATCTGGCCGTTCCTCCAGGTCGGAGAGACCCTCCATCTGAAACGGGAAACGAGCAACCCCCACGACCGTTTCGCCATCGCTGTGTGGTTCAAGAACGAGCATCTGGGCTATATCCCAAAGCGCGAAAACCGTACCCTGGCCCGCCTGCTCGACCAGGGCGAACGCCTGGAAGCCACCATCATTCGCCTGCTGGATGATGACAATCCCTGGCGCAGGATCCGCTTCCAGGTCACCTGGATCGGCGAGCGCACCTCTGAATGGGTCTCTTAGGGCCTGTTAACACGCCCTACGGTAGATTAAGGTAACGATCAGCCAATCATACTGATGCAGAAAGACAGGGATATTACCGCGGTTTTCTCGACCCGCCTTTTGATTTGTTGCGAATGCCTTCGATTCCAAGGATCAGCTCCATCTCTTTGGCTGCGTCACCGAGATACTTGGTTATACCGAAATCCGCCAGTACCAATCGGGTCTTGCCGGTGAAACCACGCCGATAACCGCCCCAGGGATCACTGCCTGCCCCCACATGCTCCACTTCGATCTCGATCGGACGGGTGACCCCCCTGAGGGTCAGGTTTCCTTTTAACAGCCCGCTGCCATCCTCACGTTCAAGATATGAAGTGCTGACAAAGCGGGCCTGCGGAAACTGCTTCACCGCAAGAAAATCCTCATCCCGCAGATGTTTGTCCCGCTCGGCATGATTCGAATCGATACTCGCCGTCTCCACCAGCACGTTGACGGAAGCCGCCGAGGGATCACCTGTATCGTAGACAAAGTCCCCGGAGAACTTATTGAAACGTCCGGCCAGCACACTGTAACCCAGATGGCTGATTCTGAACTGGATAAAGGCGTGCCCACCCTCTGTATCGATGACGTAGGATGAGGCGGCGCTCTGCTGGGCGAAGAAAAACAAAATGGAAAATATCGAGATAAACAGTCTGGAATTTCTTTTCATATCATCCTCACACGAAACTTCTCTTTTTTCCTGCGCTGGAACATTGTCGCCTGTTTGTTCGTGACGAATCTAAACCAACGACGCTTAATTGTTTAAATCAAGGGGCTTTTTAAAACATAGCTTAGCAGTCAACAATTAATCTGTGCGGCCGATAAGAAGCTGGATTCACCTCCTCAAGTCTGAACAACTTGAGAGATAAATTGTGAACTCCTTCTACTCTATTTTCGAGCCATTTCACACTGCCGCGAGGAAGCGCAAATAGTGTGAATTCCGTCCACTAAAACTGTGACCTCGTGTCTGCATAAAAAGCCCGATTGACCGCCATAGTGAGCAACAACTTTTTAGGGAAAATCTTTTTCGAGGTCACAAAGGTCATGAACGCAACACGCAAACTCCTTCCGTTGATTTTATTCCCGGCCCTGTTTTCTGCAGATATCAATCTCGCCCAAGCAGCTGATTTGTCCATCTCAAAAGCGATTTGGAGAAATGCAAAGGATAAACTGGTAATCAAAGGTCTGGGAGAGCCCGGCGCACGAGTCAACGCGTTCGTAGCAAATTCAATCCTTCCGATTGGCTCAGCTACCGTTAACAAGAGAGGCATCTGGCGCATCCGGCAGGTTGCACCTCCATTCGTACCTTGTGAAGTCGATGTGGTATCCGGCGCGGACTCCGCCAATTCGCTCGTCGCCCGGGCACCAAGCGACTGCTTCGATGCTGGTGAAGA
>JAHRHW010000289.1 GCA_019100305.1 Candidatus Thiodiazotropha taylori
ATCGAATTACCCGCAGCCGTATGGCTGGGGACCCGCCGGATGTGATTTTGGCGCCACGCATGTCAAAGCTCGGATTAATGGAATTTGACGAAGCAGAAATGGGCATTAACGAGGGGCTGCGTGAGGTAAAGCGCATGCGGCCGGCGCTGGAGCAGCTGCTTCTTAACCCGGAACCGTAACGGATTATGATCAGAGCACTCTTGAACTCTTTAGCCGCAACGGTATTTAGAAGAGGGGCAGGTTTAAGCTGAACCTGAGCTGTAAGCTATCTGATTGATGTAAAAAGCAACCGTTGAGTTACAGCTCGATTACGTTAATTCAAGTTCGCTTCCGGCTTACTCAATCTCGGATTTCGTTTATCTATTTTTCTACCGGATGGTTCGTCAGCCGCCTGTATCCGCTCCTGCGTGGTCGTTTGATCAGTGGTTTAAAGGTATAAGTTCCTGCTGTTTTAATATCAGTGCCGGTGCTTTATCTAGCTGATATTTAGAGGGTTATTGCTGTTTGGCGGGTGTCTTGTGTGGACGGCGGCAGTATCGAATTCAAGTCGCTTGCTAAATCCTGGGTAAATAGAGTTTGAGCATAATTGTAAAGTTTACAAATATTCGCCGATATATTTTTCTGACGTCTTTTGGATTTGGCAGAGGGATAAGATTTATGTCGTCAGTACGTTTTAGATTAGAACTACAAAGTCAAATAACATTAATTTTTATACTGTTTTTTATTCCGTTTGGCGCTTTCTCCAGCAGCAAGTGTCTCTATATCTCCTCCTATCATCAGGGTTATGCCTGGTCGGACGGGGTTGAACGCGGATTGAGAAAGAGCATTGGGGGCCAGTGTGAACTGAAACAGATCGATATGGACACCAAGCGCCATAAGGATGAGGCCTATAAGCAACAGGCTGCCAAGGATGCCAGGGATCTGATTCTATCCTGGAAGCCCGATGTGGTGATTACAGCAGATGATAATGCGGCGAAATATGTGATTCAGCCCTATTTCAAGGATCATCAGATCCCGTTTGTGTTTTGCGGTATCAACTGGAATGTGGATGCCTATGGGTTTCCTTACAGCAATACCACGGGAATGGTGGAGGTTGCACCAATCGATGTGTTGTTCAACAAGGCCAGGAGTATCCGTATCGGTGCGGAACGTGCGGTCTACCTGGGGGCTGATACTCTGACAGAGAAGAAGAATGCGGCGCGCTTCGAAGGTATGGCAGAGAATATCGGTGTGTTGCTGGATCGCCGTCTGGTCTCAACGATGGCCGAGTGGCTGGCCGCCTACGAAGAGGCACAGGAATATGATTTTGTGATCATCGGCAGCAATTCAGGAATCAACGACTGGGATGAGGCCGAGGTGGTCGATCGTCTGAAACGCACGACACACAGTCTGAGCCTGACCACACACAATTGGATGATGCCCTACAGTGTGCTTGGATTCACCAAGATTCCTGAAGAGCACGGAGAGTGGGCAGCTAAGGCAGCGCTTGCCATTCTAGACGGTGTTGCTCCAACCGATATACCGATCGTATCGAATCGAAAATGGGAGATTTGGGTTAATCACTCGATTCTGATGGTGAGTGGTCTGGAACTTCCCGATCCACTGGTTAGAAAGGCCAAGAAAATACAGTAATGATGGAGTTCACGATCAGGGAAAAAGTCTTCATAGGCCAGCGCAGGTTGGTCGTATGGGTATTGGTGGCTGTTTTTTCCCTGTTGTCGATTACCTATTCTGTTACCCGGGAAGTTTCCGCGGTCAAGCGGGAGTTTGCCAATCAGGCCTGGCAGGTTGAGCGTGCGGTTATCCATCGGGTGGCCAATCTGGAGACCGTACTGACTGCCTTGGTCGGTCAGCACCATGCCAGCGATATGTTGAGCAGTGCAGAGCAGACCCTGTTCTCTCAGGAGCTGTTGATTGCCTATCCTTTCATTCACTCGGTGATGCATGTTGAACGCGTCGCCACTCAGGATGTAGCTGCCTTTGAGCGTCGCATGAAGGTTGAGGGGTTTGTCGGTTTTAAATTGAAACGGCATGCGCATTCTGATGAGAGTGACGACAGTCATAATCTGGGCTTCCATCTGCCGGTCAGTTTTATCGAGCCGATGGAACCTAGAACCGCGAGCCTTCTCGGCTATGATCTGGCGAATGAATCGTCTTTTACCCTGTTGATAGAACAGGCGATTCGGAACGGGGATACCACTGCGCTCGAGACACTGCAGAATCGCTATATCAACAAACCTCTCTACCTGATTCTGAAGCCTGTCTATCTGGGGCGTTACCCGCCGGAAGTGGCCAGCGAGCGCTGGGAGATGTTGAGCGGTTTCGCTGTTTTGCGAATCGATTTTGAGCAGTTCTTCTCCAGCCTGGAACTGCCCGGCAAGGATTTAAACTTAAAACTCTTTCGTGCTACACCAGGTCCCGATGGTTCCATGAATAAGTTGCTGGCGGAGTTTGGCGCTAAAAACGGGGAGCTGGGATTGAGTCAACACCTGGTCAATTTTACCCAGCCGCTGGAAGTGCACGGTATGCAGTTTACCCTCTCTGTCAGCCGGGTTATCAGTCTGAATGCCATTCATGGGTCGAGAGTATTCATTGAGTGGCTGATTACCATGTTGGTGTTGGGCTTGATCATTGCGGTCTATCGCAATCGTCGATATGCCCAACTGCAGGAAGAGGCGGCGGAAGAGGTACTGGCTATCGAGGGCGCCCGATTCACCAACGTCATCGATACCGCTTTTGATGCGGTAATTACGGCGGATGGCAGTGGTCGTATCGTCAGTTGGAATCAGCAGGCGAGGGAGGTTTTTGGTTACGACGAGCGCTTTGTCCTGGGTTTGAGGCTTTTTCAGCTTATCCTGCCGCCCGAAGCCTTTGTGAAGATTGAACATGAGCTGAAACCGATTTTTGAGAATCGGGGCGATCGCCCAAGCCGGCTCAGGCTTGAGACCGTTGGTCAGAGAAAAAATGGTCAGGAGTTTCCTTTGGAACTGGCGATATCCAGTTCTACCGTTGGTAGTCAGCCGATGCTCAGCATATTCGCCCGGGATATCACAGAGCGCAAACGCTGGGATGAGAAGATACGATATCTGGCCTATTGTGATTCGCTGACCGATCTGCCCAACCGGCAAGCCTTCAAGGAGCAGGTAAGCAAGGCAATCAATACAGCAAAGCGTCATAGCCGGATTGGGGCAGTGCTCTATCTTGATCTGGATGAGTTCAAGCGAATCAATGACACGCTGGGTCATGATATCGGCGATATGCTGTTGCAGAATATCACCAAGCGCCTGGTCGAGCAGGTGCGGATATCCGATACGATCAGTTTCTCACCTGGACAGTTCGCAGGTAAGAATATCGCACGGTTGGGAGGCGATGAGTTTACCGTGCTGCTGGATGAGATCGAGGAGCCTGAAGACGCTGCCATTGTTGCCAAACGTGTTCAGAGTGTGATTGCCAGTTCCTACAATCTTAACGGCCACGATGTCTATGTCACTCCGAGTATCGGTATCGCGATCTTTCCACGGGATGGGCATGATGTAGAGGAACTGCTGAAAAATGCCGATACCGCCATGTATCATGCCAAGGCAGTAGGCAAAAACAACTTCCAGTTTTATACCGAACAGATGAACGCACTTGCGGCTACCCGATTAAAACTTGAGGGTAAGTTGCGTAAGGCGTTGGTATCAAAGGAGATGGAGCTCTACTATCAGCCACAGATCGATATGCGCACAGGTCAGTTGGTCTCTGCTGAAGCGCTATTGCGCTGGAATCAGCCTGAACTGGGTATGATTCCACCGGATGAATTCATTCCCATCGCTGAAGAGACAGGTATGATTATTGAGCTTGGTGAATGGGTCCTGAATGAGGCTTGTCGTCAGAACAAAGCCTGGCAGGATGCGGGACATCAAAGCATCCGGGTGGCGATCAATCTGAGCAGTATGCAGTTCATTCAGCGGGACCTCAGTCTCAAAGTCGACAATTCATTGGGTAGCAGCGGTCTGGATCCTAAGTATCTTGAGTTCGAGATCACGGAAAGTATCCTGATGCGGAATGTGAATGAAACCATCGCCACACTGAACGAGTTCAAGATGATGGGTATCAATATCTCGGTGGACGATTTTGGTACTGGTTACTCATCCTTAAGCTACTTGAAGCGATTTCCACTCAACTCCCTGAAAATCGATCGTTCGTTTATCCGAGATATCCCGGAGAATGCGGACGATGTGACGATTACCTCTGCAATCATCGCCATGGCGCATCAGCTCAATCTCGGGGTGGTCGCTGAAGGTGTTGAATCACAAAGGCAGCTCGATTTTCTGCATCAGCAGGGATGTGAAATGGCTCAGGGCTATTTCTTCAGTAAACCTCTACCGGCCGAAGAGTTCGAAGCCATGTTGTGTGGTAATGACAACAAGGTCAGAATGCTTCAGCAGCGCTAATCGACTCTGCCTGAATAATCACACGCAAGCAAAGCCGAGCGGCTACTTGTCGGTCGGATGGTGGATGTGAATGTCCCGTTGTGGAAACGGAATGCTGATCTCAGCCTGATTGAACTTATCATTGATCGATTCGTGCAACGCTGTGATGGTGGCCAACCGGTTGTCCATCGAGCCAAGATAGACCCGCAGCAGTAGATTGAGTGCGCTGTCGCCAAAGGCTTCGAATGTGGCTACCGGTTTAGGTTCGGTGAGTACATTTTCGTTCTCTTCAGCCGCTTCGATCATCAGCTTCATGGCCTGCTTTACGTCACTGCCATAAGCGATGCCCACGGTGATTATGATTCGGTTGACCTTGTCACTCAGGGTCCAGTTGATCACTCGTCCGGTAATGAACTCTTTATTTGGAATCAACATCTCCTGCTTGTCATAGTTGGTTATGGTGGTGGCCCGGATGCGAATCTTTGAGACCACCCCGGTGGTATCATCCAGGGTTACAACATCACCTACCCGGATCGGTCTTTCAAACAGCAAGATGATACCGCTGACAAAGTTGGCGACGATCTCCTGCAGGCCAAACCCCAATCCAACACCCAGTGCGGCGACCAGCCATTGAATACTCGACCATTGAAAACCGATGGTGCTGAATGCGGTGATGATGCCGATACCTGCAATCAGATATTGCAGTAGAGTTGTCAGTGCATAACGGGCCCCGGTCTCCAAAGGCAGTCGCTGCAGGAGGGTGATTTCGAGTATGCCAGGCAGGTTCTTTGCTGCCAGAATAGTAAAAACCAGAATGATGATACCGATGAAGATGTCGTTCAGAGTCAGCGATCCCTCTGTGACAATACCGTCCACAACCTGGGTGGCGGTAAACGGCAGCTGGATGGTTGTGAGGAAATCCAGAGCAGGTAGAAAGTCGGACCAGATCAGCCAGGTTCCCACCACAGAGCCGAACAGATAGCCGAAGCGAACCAGCCGTTTGGCCTGTTCGCTCAAAGTATCAAAGTTGATTTCCGGGATCTCAGCGGTGATTACGGTGCTCTCATCTTCAAGTTGATGTTGCTCCTGCTCTCTTTGTTGACGTAACTCTTCGCGCCGTTGCAGAGCACTCTCATAGCGCAGTCTTCGCTCTGCGATAAACAGATAGCGCAGCAACAGCTCTTTTAGAGTAAACAGCCCGACAAAGAACCAGAAGGTCAGTTCAACCAGCTTCAGCAGGCGTACGGAAAGGTTTAAATAGCCAATACTGCCGGCAATGGCAATGCCCAGACCAATCAGTAACAGCACGGGAAACCAGAGGAACTGAAGCTGTACCAGGATGGCGTTGGGAGTGATTCTTTGCCAGGTCTGAAACAGTAAGCCTTGCTTGTTTAGCAGACGATGGACAAAAACCAGTGTGGTCACCATCATAACAATGATGGCCAGTCGCCCGATATTTTGTGTGTCGACAGAGAGGTAGTCACCCTCACTCAGA
>JAHRHW010000290.1 GCA_019100305.1 Candidatus Thiodiazotropha taylori
ATACATCATGCGTGATGTGGACTGGGGCTGGTTGATTCGTTACATGCACTCAACCGGTGCTTCAGCCTTCTTCGTGGTGATCTATCTGCACATGTTCCGTGGTCTTATGTACGGTTCATATCGCAAGCCAAGAGAGCTGCTGTGGATCATCGGTGTGATCATCTACCTGGCGATGATGGCGACTGCCTTCTTCGGTTATCTGCTGCCCTGGGGTCAGATGTCCTACTGGGGCGCCCAGGTTATCGTCAATCTGTTCTCTGCGGTACCGGTGATCGGTCCCGATCTGGGTGTCTGGGTACGTGGTGACTATGTCATCTCCGATGCAACCCTGAACCGCTTCTTTGCGCTGCACTTCCTGCTGCCTTTCATCCTGGCCGCACTGGTGTTCATCCACATCGTTGCGCTTCACAAAGTCGGGTCCAACAACCCTGACGGTGTGGAGATCAAGAAAGGACCCAAGGGCAACCGCTGGTCTGACAAAGCGCCTGCCGACGGCATTCCTTTTCACCCCTACTACACGGTGAAGGATATTGCCGGTGTTGCCGGATTCCTGTTTATCTTCGCGGCGGTGGTCTTCTTCGCGCCGGAGATGGGTGGCTATTTCATCGAGCATCCGAACTTTGAGCCAGCCAACCCGCTGAAGACGCCTGAGCATATCGCGCCGGTATGGTACTTCACCCCGTTCTACGCGATTCTGCGTGCTGTGCCCTCGATTGCCGGTTCGGCCTTCCCGGGTGTGGTGGCGATGTTTGCCTCGATCCTGATCCTGTTCTTCATGCCCTGGCTGGATCGCAGCCCGGTCAAGTCGATCCGTTACAAAGGCGGGCTTTATAAAGCGATGCTTTGGATCTTCGTGATCAACTTCATTCTGCTGGGCTATCTGGGTACTCAGCCGACCACTGACCTCTACAAGCTGTTGGCGCAGATCGGCACCATCTACTACTTCGCCTTCTTCCTGCTGATGCCGATCTACAGCAAGATGGACAACACCAAACCCGTGCCAGAGAGGGTGACCGAATGAAAAAGCTGATTGTTGCATTCTTATTAGCCGTGACCCCGATGCTCGGGCTGGCAGCCGGTGGCGGTGTGCCGCTGGACGACGCGGACATCGATCTGAGCGATCAGGCCTCCCTGCAGCGTGGTGCCAAGTATTTCATGAACTACTGCCTGAGTTGTCACTCGGCCAAGTATCAGCGCTACAACCGTATGGCGAAGGATCTGGGTCTGACCGAGCAGGAGGTCATCGATAACCTGATGTTCACCACCGACAAGATCGGTGACACCATGAACATCGCCATGACTCTTGAGAAAGGTACTGAGTGGTTTGGTAATCCACCACCGGATCTGAGTGTTATCGCCCGTGCCCGTGGCGTGGACTGGCTCTACACCTACCTGCGTGGCTTCTACCTGGATGAGAAGCGTCCATTCGGTGTCAACAACCGGGTCTTCCCCGATGTGGGCATGCCCAATGTGCTGTGGCAGTTGCAGGGTGATCAGAAAGCGGTCTACAAGACCGAGGTCCACAACGGTACTGAAACCGAAGTCCTGGAACGCCTTGAGCCTGCCGGCGAAGGCACCATGAGCCCAGAGGAGTTCGATCAGGTTGCGCGTGATATTACCGCCTTCCTGAGCTACATCGGTGAGCCGATTCAGATGGAGAGAAAGCGTCTGGGTGTCTGGGTGTTGCTGTTCATCGCGGTGTTCTTCGTGATGTCCTACCTGCTCAAAAAGGAGTATTGGAAGGACGTTCACTAGCACTCATGGTGTTTAACCTGAAACCGTGGGTTGATGGCGAGTGCAGAGTGTAAGATATTGGTTTCCGGGTGGAATCAAAAAATCTTAGCTTCACCCATAGGTTAAGCGGGTATTTTTTGAACCGCTGGGGGAGCAATAGCTTGCGCTATGTGCCGCCATGGACTCACGGATTCAGGTTTAACTGACAAAAAGGCGCACAGTTGCGTTATACTGTGCGCCTTTTTTTATGTGAAAACGATTAAATCTGCACAAAATCCAATCGTCGATGGCGTGTCAGAAGTTTTGGAGAGAGGCAATAAATGGCAGCAGTTGCGAATAAACGCTCAGTGATGACCCTCTATTCGGATCCGACGGACCCCTACTGCCACCGGGTCAGGATGGTACTGGCGGAAAAAAACATCACCTACGAAGTGGAGGATATCGATCCTCTGAACGTGCCCGAAGAGGTGATGGAGCTGAACCCCTATGGAACCCTTCCCACCCTGGTGGACCGGGATCTCAAGCTCTACGAGTCCCGCATCATCATGGAGTATCTGGATGAGCGGTTTCCCCATCCACCCCTGTTACCTGTCGATCCTGTCTCCCGCTCAACATCGCGTCTGCTGATGTATCGGGTCGAGACAGACTGGTATCGTCAGCTGGATATCATTCTGAGTGGTAAGAAAGAGGCGGCAAAGGCACGCAAAGAGCTGCGTGAGAGCCTGATCTCCACCGCACCGGTATTTGGCGCCAAGCCCTTCTTCATGAGCGACGAGTTCTCCCTGGTGGATTGTGCCATTGCACCGCTGTTGTGGCGCCTGCCTGAGATGGGCATCGAGATTCCCGCCAGTGCCAAAGGCCTGCATGAATACTCCAAACGTCTGTTTGAGAAAGAGTCATTTATCAAGAGCCTGTCCGAAGCTGAACAAGAGATGCGCGGATAAACCTAGAATCCGCAGTTGACCGCTCCATTCTGCTACTTATGTTGAAGAATGATATGAATAAGTGTTCGATAAAGGGTATTACCCGCTGTGTGAATCACGCTACAGGGCAAATTGTACGCTCGTGGCGGCGCATGGCGGCGTTGCAACTCCTTGCAAAAGAGGGCTATTGTGCGTTGTTGCGCCTTGCCCTGCACCCACACAAGCGCACACTTCACCCTGTCCATCTACGGCTTCCAGGTTAAGCCATGTCAGAGATGACATCCAATCGGCCCTATCTGATCCGCGCTCTCTATGAGTGGTTGGTGGATAATGGCAAAACCCCCTATCTGATGGTCAATGCAGAGTATCAGGGGGCGGTGGTACCGATGCAGTTCGTTGAAAACGGACGCATCATCCTGAATGTGGATCCATCTGCCGTATCTGGGTTGGAGCTGGGGAACGATTGGATCAGCTTCAGTGCCCGTTTCAGGGGGGCTGAGGAAGAGATCCTCATCCCACCAGGGGCGGTGATGGGGATCTACGCCAAGGAGAACGGACAGGGTATGCTGTTTCCGGAAGAGGAAGTGGATAGCGACAGCGAACCGGAAGACGATCCGGATCCCAAACCACCCAGCAGCCGTCCGGCGCTGAAGGTCGTTAAATAGTTCAATCCTGTTGCTGTTCCGATGATTCGGCTGCGGGTTGTGGCGGCTGAGGGATATCCATGTGCAGACTCACATTGTGGATGCCCAGCATCACCAGATAGCCGGTTCTTCGTCCCGATCCCTCAAGGCTGTAATCAAAGGCGTAGACCCGGCGCAGTTTCGGACCGCTGCGCAACCAGCGGACTCCCAACCGGTGCAGTGCCACCGTCTGATCAAGAAACTGAACCCCATGGCTCTGGCAACTGCTGCGGCTGATGCGGATCGCCACCTCTCTGACTTTAAGACTGTCCCGCCAGAACCAGGCAACCAGCATCAGCAGCAGTAACAGATTGAGTGTTGAGTAGGACATGGGTGTTGTTGTGATCTGTAGAAGTTGAGGATTCTACCTGATTGGAGGCCACTTAGGGATTGTGCTTATACTATTAACCCGGCTTACTGCGGCTGAAAGTGAATTATTGGGTCACCGGGCTATTAAGGCTATGGGTCAGATACATATTGTAACGGCAGACATCACTTGCCTGGAAGTCGATGTTATCGTCAATGCCGCCAACTCAACCCTGCTCGGCGGTGGGGGCGTGGATGGCGCTATCCACCGGGCCGCCGGTGGGGAGCTGCTCGACTACTGTCGTAGCCTCGGCGGCTGCCAGGTGGGCGAGGCGAAACTGACGCCCGGATACAAGCTGCCTGCCAAATGGGTGATTCATACGGTGGGGCCGATATGGCAGGGCGGCAACCTGGGTGAGCCGAAACTGCTTCGGGCTTGTTACGAGAACAGCCTCGCCCTGGCGTCGCAACATAAGCTGCAGCAGATCGCCTTCCCCGGCATCAGCACAGGCGTCTATGGTTATCCCAAGCCCGAGGCGGCAGAGATTGCTCTGTCGGTGATGCAGGCCTGGCAGGAACGTTTTCAGCGCATCATCGCCTGCTGTTTCAGTGGGGCTGATGCGGAGCTCTATCAAAACGCCTGCGCTCAGTGCATTCGGGAATAGGTCGCTATGGTTGATTCCAGATTTGGAATCTCTTGCCGGCTTTATCCCTGAAGTTGCCTGTGCCTTGATTGGAAAGGTGATATCATTCGCTCCTAACACAACAGGCCAAAGCTGAATGGCGCTTACTTTAGCCGCATCTGGTGGGGCCACGCCCCACCAAAATCCATTGATTGTACTCACTGCTATTTTGGGCCGAGCCTAAGCTGTCTTAATGCAACTGTTGTCTACTGATGGCGCTATCCGGATTAGTAACACCCATGCCCGATTCAACCAATTCCGTTCCCCATGTCTGTCTGTTTATTCTGAAGTTCGGTGATGGCGGCGTTGAACGCATGATGGTGAACATTGCCAGAGGTTTGTCGCTGATCGGGGTAAAGGTCGATTTCATCATCAAAAACAGCAATGCCCCCTATCTCCATCTGCTGCCGGAGCGCGTTCGGGTGATCAAGTTTCCGGTGGCCAAACAGAGCGACTCTCTACCCAGGCTGCTCAACTATCTCCAGCAGAACGATCCCGACATTCTGCTGACGGCAAAGACCCGGGATGATGAGATCGCCATGCAGGCGCGGCAACGCCAGAATGGCAAAACCCGTTTCTATCTGCGACCCGGCACCGCCCTTGTCTCCCGCATGGAGGCCCGGGGTATGGGCCGACTGCGACGCTGGCTGAAGACCCGTAATCTGGTCAAGCTCTTCAATCAGACCGATGGGGTGGTGGCGGTCTCCCAGGGGGTTGCGAATGAGGTGATGGCGTTGAGCGGTATCCCTGCGGATCGCATCAATGTAATCAAGAATCCAACCATCACACCGGAGCTTTATGAGCTGTCTCAGGCCGAGCTGCCGGACCCATGGTTGGCTGAAGATCAGCCGCCGGTGATCCTCGGTATCGGTGGTCTGCGTCGACAGAAGGATTTTCCCACCCTGTTGCGCGCCTTTGCCCAAGTGCGGCGGCAGCAACCCTGCCGACTGATGATTCTGGGCCAGGGGAATAAAGAGGCGCAATTGAAACAGCTCGCCGGGGAGTTGGCCATTGAAGAGGACTTTCGTCTCGTCGGCTTTGTCGATAACCCTTACGTCTATCTGAAGCACGCCGGACTGTTTGTGCTCTCCTCGCTGTGGGAGGGATCCCCAAATGTGCTTACCGAAGCACTGGCTCTGGGTACCCCCTCGGTCAGCACCGACTGCCCCTCCGGTCCCTTTGAGATTACCCGGGCGGGTGAAGTGGCGCCGCTTGTGGAAGTGGGCGATGTGGACGGCCTGGCGAAGGCGATGCTGCAGACCCTGAATGAGCCGCTGGATCCGAAAAAGCTTCAGGCCGCAGTAAGCGAGTATACCCTGGAGCGAAGCGCCAGAAGCTATCTCGCTGCCTTCGGTCTGACCGCGCCGGTTGCCGCCGATGGCTGAGCCCCGCCGGATCGCCTGCTTTCTTGCCACCTCAGGCCACAGTGGCGTGGACCGTCTGGCAAAAAACCTGCTGCCCGGTATGGCCGAAGCGGGTTATCGGGGCGATCTTTTGAAGATCCACAACCATGGGCCAGAGTTGAATCATCCTCTGCCGGAAAATCTGCGGGTGGTGGAGTTCAAAGCCAAGCATGTC
>JAHRHW010000291.1 GCA_019100305.1 Candidatus Thiodiazotropha taylori
ATGGCTCCCTGATCGGGGTCCTGGCCAAGGGGTTGAAACTGGTTCCGGTCAGGGGACGACGTTCATCGTTGTGGATTGGTCCCAGGTTATCCAGCGGTTTTCCGGCGCCATCGATGACCCGTCCTAGCAGGTGCTCACCAACCACAGCTTCGCAGACACGCCCGGTCGGAATGACTCTCGCCCCCTGCTCCAGGCCATGAATATCTCCTGTCGGCATGAGGTAGAGACTGTCTTCACCAAATCCAACCACCTCGGACTCAATATGCGTACCGTTGCTGCTGACCACATCACATTGGCCTCCGATCACGGCACGACAACCAATCGCCTCAAGGGTCAGACCAACCATTCGCGTCAATCGACCCTCAACCACCAGACCCCGGTCATCTCCGAGTCGATCCTGATAGCGGCGTAACCGTTCCGCCCAAATCTGATGTCTCTCCGCGCCCAGTTGCATGATGACTACTCCTCTTCCATCTGCTCGTCGATGGCACGGGCACCGGCCAACAGTGGCGCAATCAGACTGGCGAGCCTGGATTCCAATGATGCATCGACCTGGGAGGTATCGGTCACCACTTTACAGCCACCCCGATTGATCACCGGATCCTCAATCAGATGCCAACCCACTTCGGAATCACCCAGCGCGTAGACCTCACGTATCAGTTCAGCATCCTCCGGATGCAGCAGCAGTCGCACATTGCGTGAAGAGACCGGTAATACGGAAAGCGCTTCCCTGACCACGCCGACAATCAGGTTGGGGTCACTTTTGACCTCCCGGCGGACAAGCTGCTTAACAATCGCAATAACCAGCGCCAGCAGTTCTTTCTCAATCTGATTGTCCAGATTTCTCAATGGCCGTTCGAAGGTTTGCAGCAGGCGATCAAATTGAGAGGTATACTGTTTCAGCTCCAGCTGGGCCTGGTTCAGACCCTCTTTATGGCCATATTCAAATCCCTCCTGCTTACCCTTTTCGAATCCCTCTTCATAGGCCTGGCGCTGTATCGCCTCAAGCTCTTTTGCAGTAGGTGGCGCACTGGGGGGATTGATGGTGCCTCGATTTGTCCGTTTCTTGCCATCTCCCATTTCCGGCGGCAACCACTGCCTGATATCTGCAGTGCCACCATCACCGGACTTAGACGAACTCATCGCCACCGCCTCCGAGCATGATTTCACCGGCATCCGCCAGGCGGCGTGCTACCTGTAGTATCTCTTTCTGCGAGGCCTCCACATCACTCAACTTGGCAGGAGCGGCTGCTTCCAGGTCATCCTTGAGCATTTCAGCTGCACGTTTCGACATATTCTTGAAGATCTTCTCTTTCAGTGCTTCATCGGCACCACGCAGCGCCAGCAGCAGCTGCTCGGTACTGACTTCACGCAGCAGTGCCTGAATACCCCGGTCATCCACATCGATGAGGTTTTCAAACACAAACATATTATCCTGCAGCTCCTGACCAAGATCCGAATCCACTTCAATGATCTCTTCCATCAGTTTGCTCTCAACCGCGCCATCCAGCATGTTGAGAATTTCGGCTGCAGTTTTGACTCCACCCAGGTTGGATGATTTGACGTTGGAGGCGCCGGAAAACTGCTTTTCAAGGATCTCATCAAGCTCCTGCAAAGCAACCGGTTGTATGCCATCCAGAGTGGCTATGCGCATGATCACATCAGTACGTACGCGATCAGCGAACTGACTGACCACCTGAGCAGCCTGATCCGGCTCCAGAAAAGAGAGTACGATGGCGATGATTTGTGGATGCTCTAGGCGAATCAACTCGGCAATTCCGCGGGGATCCATCCACTTCAGTTGTTCGAGACCTTTACTGTTGCGACCCAGAAGGATGCGGTCGATGACACCGCCGGCCTTATCCTCTCCCAAGGCATTGGTGAGCATATTGCGAATATATTCATCAGAGCCCAGTCCCAAGGCAGTCTGTTTTTCCAGTGTGGATACAAATTGATGCATCACCGCTTCCATCTGGTCCGTGCTCACCCCTGTCAGAGAGGCCATTGCAAGCCCCACATCCTGAACCTCTTTGGGTCCCATATGACGGAGGATTTCAGCCGCATCTTTCTCACCCAGTGCCAGCAACAGAATTGCAGACCGTTCAAGTCCACTCGTTTTGTTGACATCCGAGGCATTACCATCAGATGCCGTCATTGCTTGATTAGCAGTTTGATTATTTATTGCCATCTTCAGCAATCCACTTTTTAACTACCTGAGCCACTCGCTTAGGATCTTCTTGAATCATATTACGTGCGGCATCCAGTGTTTTCTCATAACTTCTTGGCCCCGGCAGCTGCAGGGATTCATCATCTTCGGACAGCATACCCATTTCACCACCAGCACCACCAGGCATCTCTGCCATACCTCCCTCACCGGCAACGGCCCCTGCGGTCGCCATCGATTCACTCATTTGTGTCGTCACCACCTGCTTGGTCAGTCGGGTCATGGTGGGCTTCAATACTCCGAATACCAACAGAAGGAAAAGCAGTGCGCCACCAACCTGACGAATCAGATCCCAGAACCAGCTCTGTTCCCACATGGGGACTTCAGGCAGCGGCTCCATGGGCTGAGGGACATAGAAAGCTTCACTGATCACCTGCACTCTGTCACCACGCTGAATGTCGAATCCGACCGCCTCTTTGACCAGATTGGAGATGCGGGTAATCTCTTCCGCTGTCCGCTCTACCGGTACGGCTACCCCATCTTCACCGGCCTGGTAACGATCATTCACCACAACAGCGACAGAGAGTTTACGCAGCCGACTGCTGGGCAGGCGGGTGTGGCTGATCGTCTTGTCCAGCTCGAAATTGCGGGTGGCCCGTTTGCTGGTATTGACCGGAGTACCACCAGCTTCACCCTCTGCACCACCAGCCACCTGAGGCGCATTCGCAGCGGCTGGAGGCTGATTTGTCAGTGCACCGGGAACACCCTGCACATCACTCAACACAGATTGCTGCTCATTGATCTGCTCGGATCGGAGTGCGTTCACATCCGGATTATAGTATTCCTGGGTCTGTTCAACATAGGTGAAATCCACATCGGCGGTCACTTCGGCACGCAGGTTTTCCCGCCCGACCACAGGTTCAAGGATATCTTCAATCCGCTGCTTGTAGTGACCTTCAAGCTCGCGGGTGTATTCAAATTGCCGGGAGGTCAATTGCATTTCACGGCTGTCTTTCTTGGTGCTCAGCAGACGCCCTTTCTGATCGACCACCGTGACATTGGAAACATCCAGTTCAGGCACACTCGAGGCGACCAGATGGGTGATCGCTTCCACATGCCCCTTTTCCAGGCTGCGTCCGGGATAGAGTTTCACCACCACCGACGCGCTGGGGAATTTTCTTTTACGGATAAATACCGACTGTTTCGGTGTTGCCAGATGTACCCTGGCACTATCTACATTGGCCATAGTCATGATCGAACGGGCCAGCTCCCCTTCGATGGCACGCTGATAACGGGCGGTCTCCACCAGTTTACTGGTTGAGAATCCGGTATCCTCCTGCATCAGTTCGAAACCGGTCGATCCGGAACGCGGCAAACCCTGGCCGGCAAGTTTCATCCGCGCCTCTTGCAGGCTGGAGCTCGGCACCATGACAATGCCATTCGCCTGATCGATTTCATAGTCGATACCGGCCTGCTGCAGAGCCTGAGAGATCTCCATCGCATCCTTGTTGGGAAGGTTACCGAACAGCGGCGCATAACTCGGCTTCTGGGTCCACAGTACAACGGCCACCCCCAAAGCGACACTGGCTGCTATCCCCACCATCACGGCGATCTGCCTGACGATGGGATTGTCCTGTATACGCGCCACTTCGACTTCGTTTGCTGCTTGTTCGGGAGTTACGGTTGCCATTTTTCGCCTTCTTATTCAATCAGTTAGATTGGCATGCTCATCACGTCTTTGTAGGCCTCAACCAGCTTGTTGCGGACCTGTACCATGGCTTCGAAAGAGAGGCTCGATTTTTGCGCTGCAATCATCACCTGAGCCAGGTCCATCTCTCCCTCGCCACTCTCAAAGCTGGTACGCAGTGCACTGGCTTCCTGTTGGATCGAGTTGACCCGGTCGATCGATTGCTTCAGCAGATCGGAAAAATCGGCCCCTGAGGCTTTCGGTGACTCCTGTGCATTATCAGCAGCTTGAGCAGACATCACCCGCATTTGCGCCAATACTTGATCGATGTTCATGCTGTTGTTCATTAGCAAAGCTCCGTTATCTTTATAACTACTTATGTCTATGCACTATCCGCACCAGTTAACCTGGTATCGCCACACCCGCATCACGCATACGGGCAATCTTGTAGCGCAAGGTCCGTTCGCTGATACCCAGACGACTGGCCACATGTTTTCTGCTGACCCCGCCTTCACCCAGCGCTTCCAGAATCATCTGCTCCTCCACTGAACGGAGATCATCGGGGAGTTTTCCGGCATTGCCGGCCTGATGTTCCACCTCAGGCTTGGCATCAACCGCAGTCGACTCAAAGCAGAGATCATCGACACCGATCTCACCACTGCCGTTGAGAATCAAAGCCCGCTGCATCAGATTGTCCAGCTCCCGAACATTGCCGGGCCAGGGGTGAACCATGAGTTGCTGCTCTGCCGCTTCACTGAACTGAGGCAGTTTTTGGCCGGGTCGCAAACTCTTTTGCAACAGATGGTTCGCCAGCGGCAGGATATCCCGTTGTCGATCACGCAGCGGTGGTAAAGTCAGTGGGAAGACATTCAGGCGATAGTAGAGGTCTTCACGAAACCTACCGGCCGAGACCTCCTCCCGAAGCTTGCGATTGGTGGTCGCCAGAACCCGTACATCCAGTTCAATCATTTTACGACCACCCAATCTTTCCAGCTCTTTCTCCTGCAGTACCCGCAGCAATTTGGCCTGCAGAGCCAGACTCATCTCAGAGATCTCATCCAACAGCAGGGTGCCGCCCTGGGCCTGTTCAAATTTGCCGGCAGTGGCCTGATAGGCACCGGTAAAGGCCCCTTTTTCATAACCGAACAGCACCGCTTCGAGCATGTTTTCAGGAATCGCTGCACAGTTGATCGCGATAAACGGCCCACTGTTTCGTGGTGAATGCTGATGGATATAGCGGGCGAACACTTCCTTACCCGTACCACTCTCGCCGTTCAACAATACCGTGGCCTCGCTTTGTGCCACCCGATGGGCCAATTCGAGTACTTCACGGCTCCGTACATCTTCAGCAACCGGTCCGGCATCGGCTGATTCCACCAGCGGCAGAATATTACCCGCCACTTTGCTGACCAGAACTTCCGCCTCAAAAGGTTTGACCAGATAGTCGATTGCACCGTCATGCATCGCCATGACCGCTTTTTCAATGCTGCCATAGGCGGTCATCAACAGAACCGGCAGGTCGGGATAGGCTTTTCTGACCTCTCGCAACAGGGTATGACCATCCATGGGTTGCATCTGTACATCACTGACAACCATGCCAACAGGCGCCTGCTTCAACAGCTCAAGGGCCGATCTGCCATCTTCTGCAGTGACCACTGAATAATCAGCCAGCTCAAGGGTATCGCTCAGTGCTTCCCGCAATGCGGGATCGTCTTCTACTATCAGCACCGTCGTTTGACTCATGACAGGCTCCTTATCTGTGCAACGCCAAGCGTCTGTTTTTCTTTGTTGAATCCCACGGGAGAAAGCGGCTCGATTGCCGGTGAAGCAAGTGGGAAATGGATTTGAAAGAGTGCCCCGCCAAGAGTTGAGTGGCTCGCCAGAATCTCACCGCCATGGTTAAGTACCAGATTCTGCACCACCGCCAGACCCAAGCCGGTTCCGCCACTTCTGGTAGTGAAAAATGGATCAAAAATTCGTGGCAACAGCTCATCGGAGATGCCATTCCCATCATCGGCCAGATGAATCTCTATCTCGTCTTCAACATGCAGTGC
>JAHRHW010000292.1 GCA_019100305.1 Candidatus Thiodiazotropha taylori
CTCCCAGGACCCCCAATCGGAGTCCGGAAGATCCCAGGCTTCCTCAATATTCTGTTCGGCATCATCTATCGCTGAAAGCAGATTTGCCGTGATCTGATTTGTACTGTTGATCAACTCCCGACGCTTATCGATCTCTTCTTCATTGAAGAACTGTTCCTGTAGCGGACGGTTTTCAAAAATATCGTGCACAACCGCCTTTTGCACAGCAGCCTGCTGATCCATCGAATGCTGCTGCTTTTCAGTTCGATAGCGCTCGGCAAAATCTGAAAAGGACTCATTATCTGCCAATGTGATACGTCGCTCTTCCACCAACTCGTCGATGATCACCAGGACATCTTCATCCGTTAACAAATGCTTCTCTTCCAGAGAGGCAAAGAGCAACAGTCGACTCATCAGATGATTGATCTTTCTTGGCACCCCCTGTGCGGCCTGATGCACCAATCCATAGACTTCATCGGCCAGTTGCGGATCCTGCTGCCAACCGACAATATCCAACCGATGAATTATGTATTCACGACTCTGCTCTGCCGACATGGGTTTGATTTGGCAGGTTGCAATCAGACGCTGCTGAATGTGTTCCATTTTTGGGTTAAGGACCAGCTCCCTTAACTCATCATGACCGATCAACACAATCTGCAGCAGCGAGCAGTTTCCTTTTTGCAGATTCGATAGCAGTCGCAACTCTTCCAGGCCATTGACCGAGAGGTTCTGCGCCTCATCCAGGAATAGAATTGAGCGTTGTCCACGATCGTACAGGTCAGAAAGATGCTTACTGATACTGGTCAGCAACGTTGCCTTGTTATAAGTCTCGGCAGGCAAACCATACTCAAGCGCAACCTTTCTCAATAACTCTTCCGCCTGGAGCTGACTGGTTACCAGATTGAGTGCATTGTATTTGGAGTTATCGATCTCGGAGATTACATCTCTGACCAGAGTCGTTTTACCGGAACCAGGTTGTCCGGTGATCATCACAAAACCTTCGCTCTGCTGCAGCGCATAGGCCAGATAGGCGGAGGCACGGAGATAGTTCTTATGGGCGTAGCGAAACTTTTCGTCCGCACTCAGGCGAAATGGCGTGTCCTTGAATCCAAAAAACGACTCATACATAGCCGCCGTCATCCCTCTCATGGTCCATCATTCAGAAATCCCTCTGATTACTGTAGGGCATCAAAACACATTATCGCGCCATAAGGAAGATCACTGCCAAAGACAAGCTGCGAGAATGTGATTGAAATTGCCCTAGATCCCTCTACCCCTGTTCGATGTTCACAAACCGAGGATGGCGCGTGAACTTCTGATGGAGGTTAAATAGTGATTTGACTACCCCTCAGCTGTTTGAAATTCCCTAAAAGGCAAAAATCCCGAGGATTGACCATCAATCCTCAGGATTACGAGTTCCGGCTAGCTGTTATTTCGCCGAATGGCTGATTAACACAGACCCTCTATCAGTTGACGACACTCTTCTGAACTATGTTTGACAAATCGCTTGCGTTACCGCTGCGATCATAGGCGGTGATAGCGACGTAGTAGTCACCGAGATCCATATCATCGATCGTATAGCTGGAAATATGTCCCTGGCTCAGATCGACATGCATCTGCAGATTGGACGGTGTTGTACCGATGTAGATCTGATAACCGCTGATGTCTGAAAGATTCAGCGAAGAACCATCCGTTCTGGTTGACGGGGCGGTCCAGTTGAGTGACATGGAACCGGTGGTCGCGGCTACCTGGACACTGTTAACGCGGATGCTGAACGAGGCCAGGTTTGCGCTATCGGTACCATCGCTGACGCTAATCCGAATGTTGTTGTAGTCACCTACGTCCTGAGCGGAAGGGGTACCGGTCAGTCTGCCGTTTGTGCTGTTGAAGCTGGCCCATGCTGGCAGATTGGTAACGGAGAAGGTCAAGCGATCATTATTCGCATCATCTGCCGCCGGAGTAAAGCTGTAGGCGACGCCGGCATCAACGGATGCTGCAGGAGTACCACTGATGGTTGGTGCGTCGTTCGCAGGCGCCTGCGCTTCGCTACAGACCTGGTTGGAGAGCAGAAACTCGGAACTATCTGTGTAGCGGGACTCAATCAGAAAGCAGTGCTGGGTGGTCAGATCGAGACCGCTGATGGTCGCTGTCAGCGCGTGAGTGCGGTCCGCACCGGTATCGGTGGAGTCGATGACAACATCGAAACCGCCTTCGGGGGCGTCAAAATCGTTGCTCCAGGAGAGAACGACCTGGTCACCGGAAACCGTTGCAGAATTCAGACGGGCCGCACCGGTATTTGCCACAGGTGCTGCCGGCTCTTCTGGAGCAGGATCGGTGTTATCGGCAACCGGCTCTTCGACAGGATCGTTTGTTCCAGCACTCTCTTCAGGTGCAGGATCGGTGGCTGTATCGTTCTCAACAGGGGCTGTTACGACCGGATCCGAAGGTTGGCTGGGATTGGTTGGTTTTACCGTTTCAGCAGGGGCCGGGTTAGATTCGACAACCGGTGAAGGTGGCACGATGACCGGGTTCTGAGTCTCGGTGTTCTCTTGCTGGCCAGTATCACCGCCATTATCGTTGGCAGGTGCCTCTGAAGTTTCCCCATCATTGGATACGATGGTCTCCTGCTCGGAATTATTGGCTGTTTCGCTCGACTCCGGATCACCACTTCCACCACAGGCACTAAGAATGAAGCTTAGTGCGAAAGCTGATGTTATGATCTGTAATGATTTCATTTCTGTGGCCTCAATGACGCGCTCTATTTGCCAATAGATTACGGCAAGTATCGGGCTACCCTGAGGAACTGGATCACATAACAGAACGACGTTCGTCTCATTATTGAAAACTGATTTTTCGTGCTTAAAAACACTGCAAATTCATGTAGATACAAAGCCCCTGATTTTTAATTAAACAAAGCTCACCGTAAGGTTTTTAAGGCCCGTTAGAGGGAAATTTAGCCGACTGATTTAGTCGGAATTAAACGACTGTCACGCATCGGGCACCCCTCCTTCAGCAGGATTCGGTCGCTGGTCCGCGCCACCAAACCACCAATACCCTATAGCCCGTCTGGCTGTAGGTGCTTGATGATGAATCGGCTCGCCACTTATACTCAGCAACCGAAAACAACGACTTTGATATCACATTTCAACAATAAGGCAGTTCTTCATGACTACTCCTAGCTTTAATCCACCCGTCCGTACCCTGATGGGTCCAGGCCCTTCAGACGTTCACCCGAGGATTCTGCAAGCCCTGGCACGCCCGACCATTGGCCACCTGGATCCTGTCTTCGTCGACATGATGGAACAGACCAAATCCCTGCTTCAGTACGCTTTTCAAACTGAAAATGCACTGACCATGCCGGTTTCCGCACCAGGCTCAGCCGGTATGGAGACCTGCTTTGTCAATCTGGTGGAGCCTGGTGACAAGGTTATCGTCTGTCAGAACGGGGTCTTCGGTGGACGCATGAAGGAGAACGTGGAGCGCTGCGGCGGCACCCCGGTCATGGTCGAAGATGAGTGGGGCAAAGCCGTCGACCTGGAGAAGGTTGAAGCCGCCCTGCAATCCAACAGCGATGCAAAAGTGCTGGCATTTGTCCACGCCGAGACCTCTACCGGCGCCCGATCCGATGCCAAAGAGCTGGTCGAGCTGGCCCATCGTCACGACTGTCTGACCATCGTGGACACAGTCACCTCTCTGGGCGGCAGCGAACTGAAAGTGGATGAGTGGGGAATCGACAGTATCTACTCCGGTACACAAAAGTGTCTCTCCTGCGCGCCAGGCATTTCCCCCATCAGCTTTAGTGAGCGGGCCCTGGATAAGGTCAGAAACCGCAGCTCCAAGGTACAAAGCTGGTTCCTCGATCTGAACCTGGTGATGGGTTACTGGGGAGGCGGCCAGAAGCGTGCCTATCACCATACCGCACCGGTGAACGGACTGTACGGACTGCATGAAGCACTCTGCATACTGCAGGACGAAGGGCTGGAGAATGCCTGGGCACGCCACCGCAAGATGCACAACGCCCTGAAGGCCGGGCTGGAAGCGATGGGACTCAGTTTCATCGTTGATGAGGCACACCGTTTGCCCCAGCTGAATGCGGTCTCCATTCCGGAAGGTGTGGATGATGCCGCCGTGCGCAGTCGCCTGTTGAATGAGTACAATCTCGAAATCGGCGCCGGCCTTGGTGCGCTGGCCGGTAAGGTCTGGCGTATTGGCCTGATGGGCCACAGCGCCAGAGCAGAGAATATCCTGCTCTGCGTCAGCTCCCTTGAAGCGATATTGAGCGAGATGGAGGCACCCATCAATCGTGGTGTTGCACTGGCTGCCGTACAGAAGTCCCTCTCCGCAGAAAGTTGAGCCTTCATCTACCGCTGCTGGTCCAACCGAACGACCTGCAAAACCACCTGAATGAGCAGGCGCCCAGCCTGCTCCTGGTGGATCTCTGTAAAGCAAGTACCTACCGGGAGCTGCATATCCCGGGTTCGGTACATCTTGCTTATGCAGCAATCACCGCATCTGACCATCCAGCCCATGGATTGCTGCCCGAACCTGAGCAGTTACAGCAGGTCTTCGCCGATCACGGTATCGGTAATGGAACCCATGTTGTCGCCTACGATGACGAAGGCGGCGGGAACGCCTCCCGTCTGCTTTGGACCCTGCACGCCATGGGACATCGGCGCTACTCGCTGCTGGATGGAGGCCTGCACGCCTGGGCCAATGAAGGCCACCCCTGCAGCCGGGAGCAGAGCTCGATTCCGCCGGCCAGCTTTCAGGCGACAGTGGATGAGCGTGCAGTCGCCAGCAGAGCTTACATTCTAAGCCGGCTCGATTCCCCGGATCTGGCACTCTGGGACGCCCGCAGCCCGAATGAGTTTCGCGGCCTCTCCAGATTCTCCCAGTTTCCCGGCCATATTCCCGGTGCCGTCAATCTGGATTGGCTGGAGGTGATGGACCGACAACGCAATCTGCGTCTGAAACCGAAAGCTGAATTGGAGGAACTGCTGGCCAGGCTGGGTATTACCCGGGACAAAGAGGTGATCACCTACTGCCAGACCCACCACCGCTCCTCCCTGACCTGGCTGGTGCTGCGCTATCTTGAGTTTGAGAATTGCAAAGGCTATCCGGGATCCTGGTCAGACTGGGGAAACCGCGACGACACCCCGAAAGCCATGCCATGAGACGTCCCTCCACCCGGCAGCGCCGTTTCGTCATCCTGATCCTGGCGCTACTCACCTTCGGCATGGCCTACTATGCCGGCTTCACCCAGAAGAGTCACAAGATACCAGATATTCAGGGCGTCAGTATCGTACCACCGACCCCTTCCCCACCCTTCACGCTGCAGGATCACACTGGCGCGGAGTATGATGAGCAGCGGCTGCTCGACCATTGGAGCCTGTTGATGCTCGATCCAACCGGTCAGGCTCAACCTGCCCCCGCTTTCAACAGAATGATGAAGGTACACAACCGTCTGGCATCCCACCCTGAGCTGCAGCAACAGACCCATTTTCTCTATCTGCCGAAATTCAGTGCGGCCAGCCTGGAGAGCTCAACCTCCTATCTGAGTGGCAACCTGTTTGGTTTGCAGGGAAGTGTCGAGCAGATTGACCGGACCTTTCTCAGTTTTGCCGTCACCGAGGAAACCGGGCAACCGACCCTCTACCTGATTGGTCCGCAAGGAAATCTGCATGCCCTATTTACCGATGCGATAGATGCCGCTACTATCGCCAGGGATTTAATCAAGCTGATCAATTCAAACCCGTAGTTAAACCATGAACCAAACTGAACCGTCGCGAAAAGAGTTTCCACAAATGCTGCTGGAAGGGGTGTTCGTCGCGCTTCAGTATCTGCTGCCTCACCACTTTCTCTCCGCTCTGATGCACAAGCTGACCCGGATCGAGCTGAAGCCGGTCAAG
>JAHRHW010000293.1 GCA_019100305.1 Candidatus Thiodiazotropha taylori
CGTTTCCCCATGGTGGTTGCCCCCCGTTACATCCCGAAACAGCTGTCGTTGGATGAGGCGGCTTCCCTATCACCACCGGTGATTGCTGAAGGTGCCGGACTGATCAATCCCCTGGCGATGGTGGTACGGATCGATGCCGGTATGCCGCTTTCTCAGGTGGTCAGCCGTTACCACCGGATGGTGCAGGAGCGGAAACAGCCGGGCGTGGTTCATCTGCAACTGGCGGATGGTGAGGTGCAGGCAGATCGGGATATCGTTATCAACTGGCGACCGAAGGTCGGTGCCGAGCCCGAACTGGCCCTGTTTCGTGAGCAGTGGCAGGGTCAGGATTACGCCCTGTTGATGTTGATGCCACCGGCGTCAGCGACAGGCGCTGAAGTGCTCTCCAGGGAGCTGGTGTTCATTATCGATCGTTCAGGGTCGATGAGT
Source organism: Candidatus Thiodiazotropha taylori (assembly GCA_019100305.1). Taxonomy (GTDB): domain Bacteria; phylum Pseudomonadota; class Gammaproteobacteria; order Chromatiales; family Chromatiaceae; genus Thiodiazotropha. The sequence goes on from JAHRHW010000293.1 coordinate 430, forward strand.
GGGCCATCCATGGCGCAGGCCAAAGCCGCCCTGCGATTGGCCGTCAGCCGTCTGCAGCCGGATGACCGGTTCAATCTGATTGCCTTCAACAATCGCAGTGAATCCCTGTTCTCCAATCCCCAGTCCGCAACCAACACCAATCAGCAGCGGGCTTTGGCTTTCATCGATCGGCTGCGAGCCGATGGTGGAACCGAGATGATGCCGGCCCTCGAGCTGGCGTTGAACCAGCAGGCACAGCTGGAGCGCCTGCGTCAGATCGTCTTTCTCACTGATGGCAGTGTGGGCAATGAGCAGCAGTTGTTTAGCCTGATCCAGGAGAAGCTGGGTGAGAGCCGGCTCTTCACTGTCGGTATCGGATCAGCGCCGAACAGCCACTTCATGCAACGCGCGGCCGATTTTGGCCGTGGTTCGTTCAGTTACATTGGGGATATATCCGAGGTCTCAAGCGCCATGCAGGCACTGTTTACAAAGCTTGAAAACCCCAGCATGAGGGATATTCGGCTCGACTGGCAGGGTCGGGGCGAGTTGGATGTAGAGCCGCAACGCCTTCCCGATCTCTATCTTGGTGAGCCACTGTTACTGGCCCTTAAAGGGAGTGATCTCGATGGTCAACTGCGGGTCATCGGTGAGCGGGATGGTGCGGTCTGGAAACGGCTGGTCGATCTTGGTCAGGGAGAGACTCAGCGTACGGGCGTTCATGCCCTGTGGGCCAGGGAACGGATCAGATCGATCATGGCTTCGACCAGCACAACCACGCCTCAACGGCGGCGTGAAGCGGTTCTGAGGATCGCCTTGGAGCATCAACTGATCTCACCCTATACCAGCCTGGTGGCCGTTGAGAAGATCCCCGCTCGTCCACTGGATGAGTCACTTAAGGGTGGCGATCTGCCAGTCAGTCTGCCGGCCGGATGGTCTGCTCAGGCAGTATTCGGGCAACTGCCCAGGACGGCTACTGGGGCACCACTCAATCTGTTGCTCGGCATCGGTCTGTTGGGTCTGGCCTGGATAACCCTGCGATTTGCTCCGAGGGTCACTGGCCGATGGTTTTGAGAGTGGCTCAGACGCTGGCCTTACTGATGGCGCTGTTTGGTGGCGGTATGCTGGCAAACGGGCTATGGATCGAGGCCAAGGCCTGGCTCGCCGAGGGGTTGATCGATCTTGCCTGGCAGCGGACGTTGAACGGCCAGCGGCAGGTCACCCCCTGGCCCTGGGCCGACACCTGGCCGGTAGCCCGGCTCGACTCACCCCGTCTCGGGGTGAGTCGTCTTGTGCTGAGTGGTGACAGTGGTTCAACCCTGGCCTTTGGCCCAGGCTGGGCGGAACAGACTACCCTGCCCGGTGGGGTGGGACGCAGTTTCGTCTCCGGCCATCGGGATACCCATTTTCGCTTTCTCAAGGATCTTCAGATTGGCGATATTCTCAAGCTTCAGGGGCGTGATGGCAGAGAGCTGGATTATCGGGTGGTTGAACATCTGGTGGTGGATCAGAGTGCCGGTTGGCAGATCCCCCTGAAAGGCCCTCAGGAGCTGTTGCTGATCACCTGTTTCCCTTTTGAAGCTCTGTTGCCAGGGGGGCCTCTTCGCTACATCGTGCGTGCTGAAATCAACAGCTGAATCCACATTCGCAACCGTTTCAGGTTAGAATCAGTTATCCGTCGCCATCGGGACAGCTATCCGCCCCGACGGCGTCGCACTGGAATCGTCAAACATATAAAAAAACCGTAGATGAAGCCGATCCGAATCTTCCGTCATATGGTCTGTAAACCTCCGGGCTATCTGGGGGACTATCTGAGTCAACGATCTGTCCCCTGGGAAATGGTCTGTGTGGATGAGGCCAATCCGGTTCCCCAGAGCACCGATGATGTCTCGGCACTGGTTTTTATGGGGGCTGGTGTGAGTGTCAATGACCAGCTCTCCTGGATGGAGGGTGAAATGGCGCTGATCCGCAAGGCGATCGATCAGGATCTGCCGATCCTGGGTATCTGTTTCGGTGCCCAGATGATCAGTCGGGCCCTGGGCGGAGAGGTGACCCGGGGGGACGACATGGAGATCGGCTGGCATCCGGTGCGGGGGATTCCGCAGCATGATCCGGCCGATTGGCTGCAGGGCCTGCCGGAACAGTTCATGGCCTTTCACTGGCATGCAGATACCTTCACTTTACCTGCCGGCAGCCGATGGATAATGGAGAGTGACTGCTACCCCCACCAGGGGTTTGCGTTAGGGGATCATCTGGGTCTGCAGTTTCATCTGGAGATGACACAGTCGATGATCAGGAACTGGATCGAACGATATGGCAGCGATCTGGGGACTCACACGACGTGTCGCCAATCGGTCGAGACCATCCTGCAGAACCTGGATCGGCAGATTGCCCAGCTGCATGAGATCTCCGCTATTATCTACGGTAACTGGGTGAACAGGGTGCTATGCAGGGTATGAGGTTTTGGATTCTACTACTGGTTTCTGGCTGGGCGTTGATGGCCCAGGCCTCTCCCAATGCGCCACTTGAGGCTGTCATGGAGCAATTGGATGGGGATGCCGGACAACGTATAGCTGCTCGTTTCGAACAAGCCGGTGTCGATTTTCCACCTCAGCGGGTGCAGCTGATTGCACTCAAAGAGAGCCGCCGTTTGGAGCTGTGGGCCTATTCACAGCAGCGTTGGTGGTTCATCCACGACTACGCGGTCTTCGCCGCCAGTGGCGAGGCTGGGCCCAAGCTGCGGGAGGGTGACAAACAGGTGCCGGAAGGTTTCTACCGCATCGTCGGTCTCAACCCCAATAGCCATTTTCATCTGTCGATGAGGCTCAACTATCCCAACGCCTTCGATTGGGTTCAGGCCGGTCGTGAGGATCGCCATTCACCCGGCAACCACATCTACATCCATGGCAGCGCCTGGTCAGCCGGTTGCCTGGCGATCGGCAATCACTATATCGAGGAGCTTTTCTACCTGGTGGCCAGGCTGGGTGTGGAGAAGGCCGCCGTGCTGATCGTTCCCTATGATTTCCGCAGCCGGGCAATCGCGGCCACAGAAGAGCCGGTCTGGCTGGATGAACTCTACCGCTATCTGAAACTGCGCCTGGCCAAGTTTCCGCTGTCAGAGAAGCGATTGGGCTGTGGTCTGGGTTGTGCCAGAGTCGGCTATGGGCGGCAATTGACGCCCAATTGAGCCAGTCCTGATTGGTTTAAAATACTCCCCAAAGGCAGGCTCATTGCGTATGACGTTGAGCTGGCTGAATCGCTGGGTTGCCGATTATTTCAAATTGGCCAGATAGGTCGCCACAGCTTCCATATCCTGGTCATTCAGGCGGATGGCGACACCTGTCATCCAGACATTGGTCCGTTTGCCGGTACGATCCCGGAACTCTTTCAGCATCTTCACTACATAGTCGTAGCGCTGACCGGCCAATCGGGCATAGCCCTCCTGACCCCGGCCATTATCCCCGTGACACTCCACACAGACCTCTTTGTAGATCTGCTGGCCTTTCTGCATCAGTTCCGGTCTACCACCGCCTGAGAGTTTCATATCCATCTCTGCGTAGTAGATGGCAATTTTGATCTTATCCTCCAGGGTGAAGGTCTTGGCCAGATTACTCATCAGATAGTCGTTGCGCCGACCATCACCGAACCGTTGAAACTGATCAACGATATAGACTGGATTCTGACCCGCCAGATTGGGCGTCAGAGGCTGAGTGGCCATACCGTCAGCACCATGACAGGTATTGCACAATACCGTCCGGTTGCGGCCCTCTTTGGCCATATTCTTCTTCAGTTCTTCATCGTTGGCGATCTCTGCGATGCGCTTTTCGAGCATGCTTCTCAGCTGCATCTCCTGATCGGCATCCAGCTCTGCGCTCGCCGCCGGTTGTGCCGACAACAGCAGAAACAGAAAGGGGATAGATAGTAACGGCTTAAAATAGCTAGACATCGCTTGCATACTTTTTCCTAACGCTGTTCAGTGTCCATGCCTGTATTTAGCGACCATCGGTTTTGAGACTTGATTCACGAATTTGAATTTTAGGCATTAATTGCCTGAAATCATCGATTTAATTCATTTTTGCAAACCCATGAATGGGAACTGGAGGGCTCTTTTGGCTGTCCGCTGGGGTATCATTCCGCCTGGAACGCGTACACAGCGGAAAATCTTTCTGCAGTGACAGAGTGACTGTTTTTTATGGAATCCTGATTAAGCATGGCGAAGCCCCGAAAAAAAACTGTTCGTAAACAGCGCAAGCCGAAACGGGGTGTCTCATGGCGGCGCTGGCTGTGGTTGATGGTGATCACCCTGACGCTGGCCATGTTGTTGTACACCCTCTATCTGGACCGGGTGGTTCAGGCACGCTTCGAAGGTCAGCGCTGGTCTCTACCTGCCAAAGTTTATGGTCGCTCCCTTGCTCTCTACCCTGGTGCACCGGTGACTCTGGCGCATCTGGAGCAGACCCTGTTGGGACTTGGGTACCGTCAGGTCAAACATCCGGATCGGCCTGGTGAATACTCCAGCTACCGAGGCCGGGTTCTGCTGCGCACCCGGGCATTCCACTTTCCCGATATGGATCGTCCCAGCGACTATATGGAGGTCACTGTGGGCAGCCAAGGGGTCAGCTCCCTGAAGCGGGCATCGAGTGGTGAGCCGGTTGGCCACTATCGCATCGAACCCAGGCTGATCGGCAGTCTCAGCTCCGCCCATGGAGAAGATCGTATTCTGATGAGCCGGGAAGCGCTCCCTGAACTTTTGGTCAATGCACTGATCGCCGTGGAGGATCGAAATTTTTATCACCATTTCGGTGTCGATCCGATTGCCATCGCCAGGGCCCTGTGGGCCAATCTGAGAGCCAAGCGGGTGGTGCAGGGGGGGAGTACCCTGACTCAGCAACTGGTGAAGAACTTTTTTCTCAATCCGGAGCGCAGCCTGTGGCGAAAATTCAATGAGGCGTTGATGGCGGTGATTCTCGATTGGCGATACAGCAAGGATGAGATACTGCAGGCCTACGCCAATGAGATCTACCTGGGACAGCAGGGTGGTCGTGCAATCCACGGCTTTGCCCTGGCCAGCCGTTTCTATTTCAACCGGCCGCTGGAGGAGCTCGACCTGCCTCGATTGGCGATGCTGGTAACGCTGGTGCGTGGACCCTCGGCCTACGATCCCAGGCGCCACCCCAAACAGGCCAAACAGCGTCGTCATCTGGTGCTGCAACTGATGCGCGATCAGGGGGTGATCGATGCCCGGCAGGCGGCCAAGGCGCAACAGGCTCCTCTGGGTGTTGAGCAGGGCAGCCTGCACAGCTCCGGCAGCCCGGCCTTCATGGATCTGGTCAAGCGCCAATTGCGTCGCGACTACAAGGAGGCGGATCTGAATGCGGGGGGGTTAAGGGTCTTTTCAACTCTCGATCCCTGGCTTCAGGAGCGCGCCGAACTGGCGCTGTCGAAGCAGCTCAAGCGGTTGGA
>JAHRHW010000294.1 GCA_019100305.1 Candidatus Thiodiazotropha taylori
GGTTGCAGGTTGATTGAGTTATCAATCATCTCTTGACTGAAGATGATACTAACAGATCGTCAAACAGATTTTGGCTAACTGCTCCAATACTGAATAGAGCTGCCATAAGTGATGCGTGACACTGTCCGCAGCGGTTCGCTGCTGGAAGCTGCAAACTGATTTGCTCTGCTGTCAGTTCACGAGTTAGAAAATTGGGTTTATTTGATGGAAGAGTTGAGAACACTATACGATTCCCTAGGCATGGGGGACGTGAACTGGGAGCTCATCCTGCGGGTCAGCCTGCAGGTGGTGCTGCTCGGGTTCTCGGCTGTCTTCTCCGGTTCAGAGACAGCGCTCTTTTCCCTCAGCCGCATCGATCTGCAAAAGCTCAGACACAGCCGCGACAAGCATTCTGAGAATATCCACGCCATGCTTGATGAGCCGAGGCGTTTGATCATCTCGATTCTGTGCGGCAATGAGTTGGTCAATATCGCCTCTGCGGCAAACATGGCGGCGATCCTGCTGCTGCTATTTGGCGAGCAGGATGTCGGCTGGTTCAATATTCTGATTATGGTTCCCTTGCTGCTGCTGATTGGTGAGGTTACGCCGAAGACCATTGCGGTCAGTTTTCCGGTCAAATTTGCCACCCGGCTGACGGCCAGGATCCTGCCGCGCTGGATTGTTTTGATTACCCCGCTCAGGGAAGTGGTGCGACAGATTTCCGATCGGATTACCACTCTGGTGGTGGGTGAGGCGGTCAGTCGGGAGAACATCCTGCATGCGGATGAGCTGCGAACCCTGCTGGAGGAGAGTGAGGAGAGCGGGGTCATCGAGGCCACTGAGCGGGTGTTGATCGATAACGTCATCGAAGCTTCTGAAACGGACATCTCCCGCATCATGACACCGGGTCCGCGGATTCGGTTTCTCGATGCGGATCTGCCGGTCACTGAACTGATCGACAAATTCAGAGAGTACCAGCACCCCAGAATTCCCGTCTACCAGGGGCATTGGGACAATGTTATCGGTTTCATCCACTCCGAGGATATTCTGCGCCTGATACAGGGGGGCGGTGACCTGGAACAGGTGACCCTGGAGATGATCATCAAACCCGCCCACTTTGTACCGCCGACCAAGAAAGTCGATGAGATGTTCGACTACTTTCAGGCCCACAATACCCGGGTGGCGATCGTACTCGGTGAGTATGGCGAGGTGCTGGGTATCGTTACCATGAAGGATGTACTGACCTTCATCTTCGGCGAGATCAGCGGCAAGATGGTTGGGCTTGAGTATTATCAGGAGGAGGATGACAACAGCTATGTCGTACCGGGCGATATGCGGCTGAGCGACTTCTACAACCTGACCAATTTCGATATCGAAGATCCTGTCATGAGCACCATTGCCGGTGTGGCATTCCGTCTGTTTGACTGCCTGCCGAAAGAGGGCGACAAGGTCCGTTATGAGGGTTATGAGTTTATTGCGCGGGAAGTGACCGGCTTAAGAATCAGCAAGATTCAAGTGCGCAAGATCGTCGCCAATGAGGAGAGGACGGAGGAGTCAAGTGACGACCAGTCTGAACCAGTCGAGGCAGATGCTGAATCCCTCAACAGTCTGGATGAGGCCACTGAACTGGAGCCGGATGGTGATACCAGTGGGCAGGATGCTGACCCCGCTGCTGATAAAAAGAAACCCTTAACTAAGGAGGTGCAAGATGAGCTGGAGCGTTGAGTTACTCATCATCGTCATCTTCCTGTTGCTGAAAGGGTTTTTCTCCGGCTCCGAGATCGCCATGGTCAACTCCGACAAGTTGAAGTTGAGGCATCTGGCGAAGCTTGGCAATCGTGGTGCGGCGCTGGTGCTGAAGCTGTTCAAGACCCCCGATGTGATCCTGGGTACAACTCTGGTAGGAACCAATCTGGCCACCGTGATCATCTCCACTCTGGGTGCGCTGGTCTGTATCGAACACTTCGGTGCAGCAGGCGACCTGATCTCAGTGATCATCTTGACCCCGATTCTGCTGATATTCGGTGAGGTGGTACCGAAGAGTGTGTTTCAGCAGGAGGCGGACAGTCTGGTTGGCCGACTGATCTATGTGCTGCGCTTCTTCTCCTTTGTCTTCTATCCTGTGATCTTCATATTCAGTCGTATTGCCCGTCTGGTAACCCGCATCGTCGGCGGCGGCAGCGTACCGCAGAATATGTTCATCACCCGCGAAGAGTTGAGAGTGCTGCTGGATATTTCCGATACCACATCCGATCCCCAGACCATCGACCGGAAACGTATCCGACGCATCATCCGTTTCGCGGATACCACCGTGGGTGAGGCGATGATCCCTCTGCCGGATGTGGTAGGCTTCAATGAAGTGCGCCACATGAAGGAGGCGGTCAGGCTGGTGATGAAGCACGGCTACAACAGACTGCCGGTCTATCGGGGCAATATCACCAATGTGAAGGGTATCCTGACACTCGATACCTGGGATCTGATGCAGCCGGATCTGGACAGTCGTCCGATCTCCGATTTCATCAGTCCGGTGCTCTACCTCTCTCCGCGTCAGACCATCGATCGTGCGTTACCCATGTTGCAGGCCCGGGAAGACCACATGGCGGTGGTGGTGGACGAGTTCGGTTCGGCGGTGGGTATCCTCACCATGGAGGATGTATTCGAAGAGGTGGTGGGTGAGATCGATGTGGGTTACGACTTCGATGAGTATCATCCGAAACGGCGCATCTATATCGAGCATGAGAGTGAAAACTCTCATCTGGTAAGCGGCCGCACACCGATCTCGGAGATCAATGACATTCTGCATGTACAGTTTCCATTGGAAGAGGCGCTAACCATCGGCGGCTTGATGATCAGTCGTATTCGCCATATTCCTGTGGAAGGGGACAGCATTGAGGAGCAGGGGCATCGGCTGACCGTCGTTGAAGCGGATGAGCGCTCGGTTGTCAAAGTCAGAATCGAGCGTCTATCGTAAGATGTCAGGACCTAGACCCTACGCCTGTACCCATGGTTTTTGAGTGCCATAGGGCATCACCGACTAGAATAATTATTACGGCCAGAATACGACAGAACCATGCCTTTGAAGTCAGTGGCTGAATATAACTGACGATGGCAGCCTGTGTAGATAGAAATCAGGGGGGTATCGCTTATGGAGTCACACCGCAGTGTGTCTTCTCAAGTTATCTGATCGGTCACTGATCGCAGTTGCAGATTCGCTGCCAAACGAGAAAAACTATGGTTTTTAAGTCTACCTGCAGTAACAATAATTTTATCACCAGGCCCTTGATACTGCTCTGCCTTGGCGGTGTTCTAGCGCTCTTCACCTTGCCTGCATTGGGGGCAACCGCAGAACAGAGCATCGAATGGGGTGTGATGGGCATGAAGCTGTTTGGCGGACTTGCGCTGTTTCTGTTCGGCATGGAACAGATGGCGGATGCCCTGAAAGCGGTTGCCGGTGATCGCATGAAAGGTATTCTTGCCAAGCTCACCAGTAATCGATTCATGGGAGCAGCGACCGGTGCTTTCGTCACGGCGGTGATCCAATCCTCCTCGGTAACCACCGTACTGGTGGTCGGTTTTATCACCGCCGGCCTGATGACCTTCAGCCAATCGATCGGGATCATTATGGGGGCCAACATCGGTACCACCATCACGGCTCAGATTGTTGCGTTTAAGGTGACCAAAGCGGCACTGCTGATGATCGGTGTCGGCTTCAGCATGCTGTTCATCTCAAAAAATGAGAGTGTCAAACAGTATGGCGGTATGATCATGGGGCTGGGTCTGGTGTTCTTCGGCATGAGTGTTATGAGTGATGCCATGAAACCCCTGAGAAGTTATCAGCCTTTTCTCGATCTGATGATCAGCATGGAGAGTCCGTTGATCGGTATTCTCGTGGCAGCCGCCTTTACCAGTTTGATTCAATCCTCCTCGGCCACTACCGGTATTGTGATCGTGATGGCGAGTCAGGGCTTCATAACACTGCCTGCCGGTATCGCACTCGCCTTTGGCGCCAATATCGGTACCTGTGTGACGGCCATGCTTGCCGCCATCGGCAAGCCGAGGGAGGCGGTCCGGGCCGCCATGGTGCATGTCATCTTCAATGTATCGGGAGTCTTGCTGTGGATCATGTTCATACCCCATTTGGCGGATTTTGTGGTCTCTTTCTCCCCATCCCATCCGGAGCTCTCTGGGATTGAGCGCCTGGGGGCTGAGACACCCAGGCAGATCGCCAATGCTCATACCGTCTTCAATATCGCCAATACTCTGGTGTTTATCTGGTTTACCGCTTATATCGCCCGTATTGTGGAGTGGTTGTTACCCGATCGTCTGATCGAGGAGGAGGGTATCGCCGTCAGTGCCAAGTACCTGGATGAGGAACTGCTCAGTACACCCTCATTGGCGCTGGACCGGGTTCGGCTTGAGGTGTTGCATATGGGTGAGCGGGTTCAGGCGATGCTTGGCCAGATCATGCCGGCGATCATCGGTGGCAGTCATGAGTCCCTGAATGCGGTTGCGCAACTCGATGATGAGGTGGATATCCTCTATGAGCAGATACTCGACTACCTGGGCAGAATCAGTAAGCAGAGCTTGACCGATCGACAGACGGAAGAGCTGCTGAGTCTGATGGAGGCGGTAGGTGATCTGGAGAATATCGGTGACACCATCGAGACCAATCTGGTTTCGCTTGGCCATGAGCGGATCAGTATCGGTTTTTCGATCAGTGAGCCGACCAAGCAGGTACTGGAGGGCTTTCATCGGGTGATTATCCGGGCGGTGGATGGTGCGGTACAATCCGTATCCCAGATCAATACTGAAGTGGCACATGCGGTGGTTGCGATGAAAGATGACATAACATCCCTGGCCGATTCCGCTGCCCAGCATCAGGCGACCCGACTGGTTGCGGAAGAGCCGAATCGGATTGCGGCCTACACCACCGAGGTCGATATCATCGAAAAACAGAAACGTATCTACTATTTTGCCAAGCGTATGGCAAAGACAGTGATTCCTCCGGAAGAGGCGGAAGAAGAGTAATATTGAAACTGTTGCACATCGCTGCCTGGTCTCTTTTGTGGAGTTCGTTATCGAATTGGTTTTGCTTGATGAAGGTTTGATCCATGAAAATTAATGACCTACTTGATCATCTGAAAAAACGTCTGGAAAAAGCGGAGCTTTCTGATCAGGCAAAGTGTGATCGAATCGATGACCTTTTGGAGCAGCTGAAGAAGAAGGAGCAGCGCCTTAAAAAGAAGCTCGATGAAGAGAAAAACTCGAAAAAGTACAAGCGACTGAAAACGGATTTGAAGATCGTCCAGGCGCAGCTGAAAAAAGGCACCCAGCGTCGTGATGAATTGAGCAACAAGTGTAAGTAAGGAAATTCTATTGCCAGGTGGTTGAGCGTAAACCCAATACACAAGTTGCCATGCGGCAGCTGATTGAACAGATCCGTACCCAGATTCCTTTCGATTTAAGCGAAGAGGAGCGCTGTGGTGAATCCTGTGAAGGTTGTTCCGGCAAACTGCTTATCTATCTTGAGAGTGAGCTCGATGAGTGGCAGATAAAACTTGATCAGGGCTTTGTGCCGAGTTTTGCTGATCTCTCCCACCTGGCTGCAAAGGCCAAGAAGATCGCTAATGTGCTGCGCCGCAATGGGCTGATGCCGGAAGAGGCGTCTGCTTAATCTGTCGCCGGGTTAATCACGATTTCCATTCGCTGAACTTACGCCCCCATTCAGCTTTCGTTCAGCAAAGCCTCCATATGCTTAAGGTCAGGCATACCTATGGAGGTTCAGCATGAACAACAGAATCAAACCCCTGGCAATCGGCGCAATCCTTGCCTCGCTTATCAATGTTCAGGCTTTGTGCCGCCGCACCCTGCCCCACGTC
>JAHRHW010000295.1 GCA_019100305.1 Candidatus Thiodiazotropha taylori
TCCGGAGCCTCGCGATAGCGTCCGGCTCCGAGAACCACGATCGCCGACGCCTGGCTTTCAGAGAGTTGCTGCCTGCTCAGGGGAGGGTATTGCTGCAGATGGCTGAACAACAGCTCAGCGGTAACCGGTAGACTCAACAGCAGTTGCAGCAGTAGGGCGAAAACAACCAGTTTCCTGCCAAACGCCGACCACCACAGGAGCAGCCCGAGCAATCCCAGCAACAGGGTGCCGGAAGGGGGGAGAATTAGATTTCCGATCAGTTGCGTATCGATGCCATCCATCTGCGATCCACCGGATCAGTTGCTGAGTTCGGATTCCAGTAATGGATTGGCCTGCAGGTCGGCATGGTAGGAGGATCTTACCATGGGCCCACTGGCAACACTGGTAAATCCCATCTCCTCTGCCTGTTTGGCCAGGTCGTCGAACTCTTCAGGGGTGACGAATCGGTCCACCGGCAGATGGTCATGGCTGGGCTGCAGGTACTGACCAAGGGTCAGCATTTCGCAGTCGTGATCACGCAGATCCTGCATGACGGCCAGAATCTCCTCCTTGCGTTCACCCAGTCCCAGCATCAGACCCGATTTGGTGGGCACCCCGGGTTGCTGCTGTTTGAATCGTTTCAGCAGTTCCAGCGAACCCTGATAGTCGGCGCCTGGACGAGCCTGGCGATAGAGTCTTGGGACAGTTTCAAGATTGTGGTTGAAGACATCCGGAGGGAACTCCATCAGGGGCGTCAGCGCCTGCTCAACCCGACCGCGGAAATCGGGCACTAGCAGTTCGACGCTGGTTTTCGGCATCTTCTGCCGGATCGCTGCGACGCATTGGGCAAAGTGGTTACCGCCACCATCCCGCAGATCGTCACGATCCACTGAGGTGATCACCACATATTTCAGTGCCATCGAGGCGATCGCATCAGCCAGATGTTGCGGCTCCTTGGGGTCCAGAGGCTGAGGTTTGCCGTGGGCAACATCGCAGAAGGGGCAGCGTCGGGTGCAGATATCTCCCATGATCATGAAAGTGGCAGTGCCGTGTTGAAAACACTCGCCAAGATTTGGGCAGGCGGCCTCCTCGCAGACCGAGCTCAAACCCTTGTCGCGCAGGATGCGGCGGATACGACTGACCTCTTTACCTAATGGGGCCTTGGCGCGGATCCATTTGGGTTTTCTCAAGGGGGTTTGGTCAGATTCCACCTTCACCGGGATGCGGGAAAGTTTCGACTTGCCCCGCTGATGGCTCTCAGGTTTGGTGCGCGAAGGTGGCAGGAGTTCTTTGTTGCTACTCATCTGGTTTATCTGCGTCCGGATTTGTGAAGCTGAGAGTGTAGCCTAAACCTGCCGCCAATTGTTGCGCCAATTCCCGGCCCAGACTGGGTAAATCGGATTTTACTCCGTGCTCAGTCAGCTGCGTGACTGCCAATCCGGGATAGCCGCAGGGATTGATTCGGCTGAATGGCTCCAGATCCATGTCGATATTCAGACTCAGGCCGTGATAGCTGCAACCTTTGCGCACCCGAAGACCGAGGGAGGCGACCTTGGCGCCGTCGATATAGACCCCAGGGGCATCCTTGCTGGCGTTGGCTTGGATCGCATATTTCGCCAGCAGCCCGACCACTGCGGACTCCAGCTGGGTAACCAGGCCCCTGACGCCCAGGTGGGCTCTGCGCAGGTCGATCATTGTGTAGGCGATCAGCTGACCCGGGCCATGGTAGGTGACCTGGCCACCCCGGTCGCTGTTGACGATCGGGATTTCGCCTGGCTTCAGGATATGTTCCGGCTTGCCAGCCTGCCCCAGGGTGAAGACCGCGGGATGCTGCAACAACCAAAGCTGGTCAGGTGTGCTGGGGGTACGCTTGTCGGTGAACTCCTGCATCGTGCGCCAGCTGTCGTCATAGGGCTGCAGGCCCAACTCTGTTACTTCCAGTAGGGGCACGGTTCAAAGCGCCATGACAACTTTTTCATGGGCACTGAGATCGACGTAGATGGCATCCAGCTGCGCCTTGCTCTCGGCACGCAGGGTCACGGTAACCGAGACCCATTTGCCACCTTTGCTGCTGCGGCTGTTGACTGAAGTTTCGGTGATACCCGATGCATGACGACTGATCAGTTCAACCACCATCGCCTCGAATCCAGGCTCCGCCTTTCCCATCACCTTGATTGGGAAGTCACAGGGAAACTTAAGTAGTGTCTCTTCTTCGTCCACGGTCTCTCACTCCAACCAGAGTAGGGCGCTGTCCTTGATCTGCTGCCATAGATTGCCTTCAGCGATACCCTTCAAAGAGACCAGCGTGGCAGAGCTGACCGGTTCCCCATTCAGCGTCACTGTCACCTTGCCAAGGGGTTGGCCTTCGGTTACCGGGGCCATGATTTTTGGGTCGATCTCCAGGCTGGCATCGAGGTTTTTATATTGATGACGGGGAATGGTTACATTCAGGTCCTGGTTCAGTCCCAGGGGGAGCTTCTCCCGTTCTCCTTTCCAGATCCTTACCCGATTGAGGGTTTCACCCGCGCTATACAACTGATGGGTTTCAAAAAAACGAAAACCGTAGCTTAGCAGGCTCTGGCTCGCCTGGGCTCTGGCCTCTTCGCCTTTGGTGCCCATGACCACAGAGACCAGACGCATGTTCTCCTTCAGGGCGGAGGCTACCAGACAGTATCCGGCTCCTTCGGTGTGACCGGTTTTCATACCGTCTACACTGTTGTCGCGCCACAGCAGCTTGTTTCGATTGTGTTGTTCGATATCGTTAAAAAGAAAGGATTTCTCTTTGTACCAGGGATAGTATTCCGGAAACTCGCCGATCGTCGCAATCGCCACTTTGGCGATATCCGCCGGGGTCGTATAGTGGTTTTCATGGGGTAGTCCGGTGGAGTTGACGAAATTGGTCTGGGTCATGCCGAGACGGGTCGCATGGGTGTTCATCAACTCGGCGAAAGTCCCTTCACTGCCGGCAATGTGCTCCGCCAGGGCGACACAGGCGTCGTTTCCCGACTGGATGATCATGCCTTTGACCAGATCAAGCAGTTTGATCTTCTTGCCGACCTCGATAAACATTCGCGAGCCGGGAGTCCGCCAGGCCTTCTCACTCACCAGTACCTGGTCTTCCAGGGTGATGTTGCCCTGCTGCAACTCACGAAATACGGTGTAGGCGGTCATGATCTTTGTCAGACTGGCGGGTTCCAGGCGTTTGTCCGCATCCCGTTCAGCGAGTACCTTGCCGCTGTAAAAATCGATCAGCAGATAACCGGTGGCCGAGACTTCCGGAGGTGCCGGCAGGGGGACAGCGGCATTGGCGGAGAGGGAGAAGAGTGCCAACAGGCAGCTTGCGATGAGATTGTAGATTCGTTTGGTTTGATACATGGGTATGGATAATTCTGTCGGTAATTACAGTCTATTGTATTGAACTTGGATTGAGTTGCCTATTGCTGGGTCTGTTCAGATGTCTGCAGAGATCAGGCCTTGGCTGCTGCCACACAGGCGTATTTCCCCACTGATCGGTGGGGCAAGGGCAAGCGTTTAACGAATCACGACATGGGGGTTTTCGATTCCCAGCTGACTGAGTCTTTGGCTGAGGTGATCCGCCAGCTCGACACTGGCGATTGGCCCGACCTGGACCCGGTAGACCTGGTTCGCAACGGCGCTGTCTCCCTGTATGAGTACGCTGGTTTTCAATTGTTCCTCCAGCCGCTGTTTCAATCGCTGCGCATTTTGTGAATCGCCGAAGGCACCGACCTGTAGAAAAAGCTCGGGCAATCTCTGTCTCTTTTGACGCGCTGGTGTGGTCACGACAGGGGTTGGCGTCACTTCGCTGGCGCCCGCTTGCAATGCGGTGACCTCCACCAGTCCGGTCCCTTCCCCAATGATGCCCAGTTTCCAGGCAGCGGTGTAGGAGAGGTCGATCAGCCGATTGTCATGGAACGGCCCCCGATCGTTGACCTTGACCACCACACTGCGGTTGTTCCTTAGGTTGGTTACCCGCACATAGCTCGGTAGAGGCAGGCTCTTGTGGGCGGCCGTCATGGCGTACATGTCGTAGGCTTCACCGCTGCTGGTTCGCTGGCCGTGAAACTTGCTGCCATACCAGGAGGCAATGCCACGGGCGTTGTAGCCATGGCTATCCGATAGGGTGTAGTAGCGTTTACCGAATACCACATAGCTGCTTGGATTACCGTACTTGCTTTTCGGCTCGTCACTGGGGGTGGCGTCGGGTATCGCCGCCATGTCGGCTGGTGGCGGATGATAAGGGCTGACCCCATCGGATTGGCTGGTACGGCTGCCCGGTGAGCTGCTGCAGCCAGCCAGGATCGCCAGGCCGAGACAAAGCAAGGTGCGATAGAGCGTGAGAACCGTCTGACTCTGGCTGATCATCGTCGACTACCGGCGGCTGGCCTGTTTTGCCGCGAGAATCTCCTGACTCAACTGATAGACAGCCATGGCGTAGAGATTGCTGTGGTTGTACCGGGTAATGACATAGAAGTTATCCAAACCCAGCCAATACTGCTGATGGTTTCCTGCATCCAGTTTGATCAGGCTGGTCTGAGCCTCAGCATCGAGTGGCATCTGATCCAGTGGCTTGACCCCTGCGGCAATCAGCTCCGATACCTTGATGCTCGGTTTCATGCCGGCCTCCACAAACTTCTGCAGATCTCCGTCGCCCTGCACCTGTCTGGTGATCGGCTGATCCTTCTGCCAACCGTGAACCTTGAAGTAGTTGGCGACACTGGCAATGATGTCGGCATTACTGTTCCACAGGTCCCTTCTGTTGTCCTCATTGCCATCGACAGCGTAGGCACGGTAGCTGCTGGAGATGAATTGGGGTTTGCCCATGGCGCCGGCATAGGAGCCCAGGGCGCTGTAGGGGTCAACACGCTCCTCCCGGCTCAACAGTAAGAACTGTTCGAGCTCCTTGCGGAAGAACTTGGCCCGTTTCGGATAGCCGAACGCCAGCGTGGTGAGTGAGTCGATCACCTTGTATTTGCCGGTATGCCGGCCATAGCGGGTCTCCACCCCGATGATCGCGACAATGATCTCAGGGGGGACGCCATAGTCCTGATAAGCCTGCTCCAACAGATTGGCGTTTTCATGCCAGAAGTCGATGCCGCCGGCAACCCGGTCTGGCTTGAGAAAAATCGGGCGGTACTGATACCAGGCTTTAGATTCTGCGGGACGCGTGATGGCCGCAATAATGTCGTCCCTGAATCGGGTCTTCAGCAACAGCTGATCAACCTCGGCTGACTGGAAGCCGTGCTTGTTTGCCATCTCATCGGCAAATGCTCTGAACTCCGCCTTCATCTGAGGCGTGTGGGCGCAGGCCAGATTGGACAGGCTGATGAGGAGGAAGAGCGTGATTTGTGTCGTTATTCGCTTCATATTCTTTAAGTGGGTAGCAGTTTTTTATGGGTCTGTATGGACATCAGGATACCGAAGCTCGCCAGAATGGTCACCAGGGAAGTTCCGCCGTAGCTGATCAAGGGTAAGGGTACACCGACAACCGGCAGTAAACCGGTAACCATGCCCGCATTCACAAATAGGTAGACGAAAAAAATCAGAGAAAGTGCACCGGCCAGGATACGGCCAAAGGTATCCTGGGCCTGGGATGCGATATAGAGACCGCGTAGGATGATGAACAGGTAGAGCATCAACAGCGCGACCACGCCCACCAGGCCAAACTCTTCCGAGATCACGGCGAAGATGAAATCGGTGTGTCGCTCCGGTAGAAATTCGAGGTGTGACTGAGTGCCGTTGAGCCAGCCTTTGCCGCTGATGCCGCCGGAACCGATGGCGATTTTCGACTGAATGATATGGTAGCCGGTGCCTAATGGATCACTCTCGGGATTGAGAAAGGTGAGTACCCGCTG
>JAHRHW010000031.1 GCA_019100305.1 Candidatus Thiodiazotropha taylori
TTTCAACGGGCTGGAGAGCTTCTAAAATAGTCTGAGAGCGGTATGTGCCACACTTCTTGGAATCCCGATCTGCTGAAAAGTGGCAGATCAGCGGGTCCTCGGACCGCATCTCGATTCAAGTTAACAAATGACCCTGTGAACCATCCCAACTGGATGGTTCAACCAACGATTCAGTATTGACCTCATATGGCTCAGCAGCAATTCGATCATGCCAAATTTCTCAACACCCTGACCTCCAGGCCTGGTGTCTATCGGATGATCGGGGAGCAGGAGAAGGTCCTCTATGTGGGTAAGGCGAAGAATCTCAAGAAACGGGTATCCAGCTATTTTAGCCGTAGCCTGAACCGGCGCATTCAGATCATGGTCTCGCAGATTGTTGAGATCGAGATCATAGTGACCCATACCGAGGCAGAGGCGCTGATTCTTGAAAATCAGCTGATCAAATCGCTGAAGCCGAAATACAATATTCTGCTGAGGGATGATAAAAGTTACCCCTATATTTACCTCTCTTCGGATCAGGACTATCCGGCCCTCTCGTTCCGGCGAGGTGCCCGCACAGGTAGAGGGCGCTACTTCGGTCCCTATCCCAGTGCCGGTTCAACCCGCGAAACCCTTCAGTTGCTACAGAAGCTATTTCCGGTCAGACAATGTGA
This sequence comes from Candidatus Thiodiazotropha taylori, assembly GCA_019100305.1. Classification (GTDB taxonomy): domain Bacteria; phylum Pseudomonadota; class Gammaproteobacteria; order Chromatiales; family Chromatiaceae; genus Thiodiazotropha. The sequence continues at coordinate 654 of JAHRHW010000031.1, forward strand.
GGAGAGCTTCTACCGCAACCGTTCCCGAGCCTGTTTGCAGTTCCAGATAAAACGTTGCAGTGGTCCGTGTGTCGGCTTGGTCAGCGAGCAGGATTATGCAATGGATGTGGAACATGCGGTTATGTTTCTGGAGGGAAAGACCAACCTGGTTGTGGATGAGTTGGTGAAACAGATGGAAGCGGCCTCGCAGAAGCTGGAGTTTGAGCTGGCGGCCCGCTACCGGGATCAGATCAAAAGTCTACAGCGTATCCAGGAGCGCCAGTATGTGAGTGGCGAGTCGGGTGATCTGGATATCGTTGCAATCGCTAAACGGGGCAACAGCGCCTGCATTCAGGTTTTTTACATCCGTTCAGGACGGAATCTGGGCAACAAATCCTTCTATCCCACAGTACCACAAGGGGACTCGGAGGAGAGTCTCTTGCGCGCTTTCATTACCCAGTACTACCTGGATAAGCCACTGCCCAACGAGATTATCATCAACACTGAGTTGCAGGAGCAGGCGCTGCTGGAGGCTGTCTTCAGTGAGCAGGCGAAAAGGCGCATTCGTATCGGAATCAAGGTGCGCGGTGAGCGGGCCAGGTGGTTGAAGATGGCGGCGGGTAATGCCAAGCTGGCTCTGCAGAGCCGTATCAACGCCCAATCAAATATGGACCAGAGACTACAGTCACTGCAGCAGGCCCTGGATCTGGCGGCGATTCCGGAGCGTATGGAGTGTTTTGATATCAGCCATACCCGAGGGGAGTTGACTGTCGGTTCCTGTGTGGTTTTCAACCAGGAGGGACCGCTGAAGTCGGATTACCGACGCTTCAATATCGAAGGCATTACACCAGGTGACGACTATGCCGCAATGGGGCAGGTACTGGAACGCCGCTATCGCAGAGTAAAGAAGGGTGAGGTGCCGTTGCCGGATCTGTTGTTTGTCGATGGGGGCAGGGGGCAGCTGACGTCAGTCAACGACTGTTTACAGGATTTGGGATTGTCTGGCCTGATTCTGGTCGGTGTGGCCAAGGGGGCTGATCGAAAAGCCGGGATGGAACAGCTGTTCTTGTTGGGGCGAAAGTCACCGATTATACTGCCAGCTGATTCACCGGCACTCCATCTTATCCAGCAGATACGGGATGAGGCTCATCGATTCGCCATTACAGCGCATCGTCAGCGCAGGCAAAAAAGCCGTAAACGTTCTGTGCTTGAGGATATTCCGGGTATTGGCGCCAAACGTCGACAACGGTTGATGAAACAATTCGGTGGATTACAGGCACTCTCCAGGGCGGGAGTAGAGGATCTGGCCCGGGTGGAAGGAATCAGTAAAGGATTGGCGGAACAGATCTACCAGGCCTTGCATGACAAAACATAAAGAACGACTGAGAATGAGATGTGGAACATTCCTAACATATTGACACTACTAAGGATTGTTTTGATTCCTGTGTTTGTGCTGCTGTTCTACCTGCCGGTTGAGTGGGCCAGGCTCAGTTGTGCGCTTGTATTCTCTGTCGCGGCAGTGACCGATTGGCTTGACGGTTATCTTGCCAGACGATGGGGGCAGGTATCCCCGCTCGGGGCTTTCCTTGATCCGGTCGCGGACAAACTGATGGTGGCGGTCTCGCTACTATTGCTGGTGCAGGCCGAACCGACGCCGGCGCTTGCGATTCCCGCTGCCGTGATCATCGGCCGGGAGATCACCATCTCCGCCCTGCGTGAGTGGATGGCGGAACTGGGTGAACGGGCGATGGTGGCTGTTTCACTGATCGGTAAATTCAAAACCGCCGTGCAGATGGTGGCGATTCTGCTATTGATTTTCAGTGAACCGTTGTGGGGTATCCCCGTCTACACCGTCGGATTTGTACTGCTCTATGTGGCAGCCATATTGACCCTCTGGTCGATGGCACTCTACATCAAGGCGGCCTGGCCGAGTCTGCTGGGTAAGCGGCAGGTCAGTGGCAGCCTGGAGAGCAATAACATCTCAAGCGTTGAGATTGATGGATCAACAGGACAGGTTAACGACTAAACTAATAGGTTAGAGGCGATGAAAATGGCATAGTCCAGTGGCGGTCCTCAAGGTGAAATGGGCCGCAACCTTGAAAGTCGTGCCATTTTGAACTCCTGAGCGCCGGGTTAGATAGTCGGTGGTTACAGGCTCTATCGGATTCGTATTAACAGAGCGTAAGACTGGGAAACGGGAGGTGACGGATGAATAAGAGAGTTCCAATCATAGGCCTATTGCTGGGTGCATGGTTAGTGGCACCTGTTGAGGCACAAGCATTTGATTACAGATCCGGGTCCAGTCACAGAGCTCCACTGAGTCAGGGGAGCAGTTTTCATACACAAAAATCGGTCAAGTTTCAGCGCTATCAGGATGAGCAGGGTTACCACCTGCGTATCCTGAGCCGGGGATACGCGCCGGAGTCGATTCAGGTTGAGGTCTCAGGACCCTATCTGGTGGTGAAGAATCAGGAGGCGCACCGGGTCGAGAACCGAAACGAACGGGGCTACAGCTTTACCAGCAGTTCCTCCTCGATGAATCGTCGCTTCAGGTTGCCAGGTAATGCGGATGTTACGGGGATCAGTAGAAGCGAGGAGGACGGGGTGATCACGATCACCTTACCTTACCGGTATTAGTTTTTAACTGAACTCGATTGATCCTGGCCAGTGTGGGGCCTGAAAGGGCAATCTATCGGGCCAGGATAAGGCTTTCGTCGGCTCTGAATGTTCCCCGACCAGGCAAGATAAATCGTTAGGCAGAGTTGGGTCTGGCTGATGGGGATTATTGAGTCTTGGGGCTGTATGGTGCCCGGGGCCGGAATCGAACCGGCACGACCCGAAGGTCGAGAGATTTTAAGTCTCTTGCGTCTACCAATTTCGCCACCCGGGCAGATTGGCGCTGTTAGTGCAGATCTTAAATCAGAAAGATGGAGGCTGAGCCCGGAATCGAACCGAGGTCCACGGCTTTGCAGGCCGCTGCATAACCACTCTGCCACTCAGCCATTATGGTCGGAATTCTATCATCTATTCCTGATGAATCGAATCGGCACATAAAAAAGCCCCGGTGGTGCCGAGGCCTTTTTGAATTGGAGCGGGAAACGAGACTCGAACTCGCGACCCCAACCTTGGCAAGGTTGTGCTCTACCAACTGAGCTATTCCCGCTGCGTTCAGGAAGGGCGTATTCTAGCTTCTGCGGAGGATCTGTCAACCTTTTCTGAAAGATAATCTGCGATCAGTCAGAGTTTTATATTCATGGCAGTACTCAAGCTAAGCCGCTTTTTCAGGCACAACAGCCAACCGTCGAGCTGCCTGCAGTTGCAGTTCAAACAGAACCTGAGGAACAACGGAAGGCAAATGCCAGTGAGCCGCAAACCTCCGTGCAGGAAGAGATGACGAAAGCAAATCAGGCACGCCAGGAAGCGGGGCGGGTGATTAGCGACATCATGGCGGATGCGTGGCTCGGAAAACAGGTCGACACTGAGCGCGCCACACCGGTGGTTGAGGATATGCTGGCTTCGATCTTCAGAAATCAGGACGTATTTCTGGGACTGACCCGGATTCGTCAGATGGATCAGTACACCTTTGAGCATTCGGTCAGTGTGTCAGCACTGATGATCGCCTTCGGCAATAAGCTCCAGCTTGATCAGTCCACCATCTGGGAGCTTGGTGCGGGGGGGATTCTGCATGATATCGGTAAAGTGCAGGTGTCGAAAAGATCCTCAACAAGCCTGGACGACTCACCGATCTGGAGTTCGATGTAATGCGCCGTCATGTGGGTCTCGGCTATAAATTGATCGATGAAGCTGAAACCATACCGAAAAGGGCACGACAGGTAATACTGCAACATCACGAACGACTCAACGGCACAGGCTACCCTGGAAAACTCTCAGGTGAAGAGATCAGTCTCTACGGTAAAATGGCTGCCATCGTCGATGTCTACGATGCCATTACCTCAGACCGGGTCTACCACAAGGGCAAATTGCCCAGTTTGGTGTTACGCCAGCTGGTTGAGTGGAGTGGTGAAGGTGTATTTGATGCTGAACTGGTGCAGCGATTCATTCAATGTGTCGGGATATATCCGGTAGGCAGCCTGGTGGCCCTGGAGAGCCAACGCTTGGCAGTGGTTATCGCTTCACCGCAAAAAGCGCTACTCAATCCGGTTCTGGAGGTGATTTACGACCTTCGCAAGCAGAGACCTGTTGCTCCTGAAATGCTGGATCTGGGCGAATCCGTTTCAGGTGGTGGGGATCGAATCGTCAAACCGGTCACTGCCGAAGAGTACACTATCCGCATTGAGGATTACCTGACTCATTAGGTGCTCCCAGCCACCGGTAGAGAGGGTACTCTGGGATATGGCGGCACACCCTCCGGAGAGTCATGATCCGCTAAGATGCCTTGTGATTTACCGGTTTTCCAAGCTTTCCGCTTGGGCTATTTTATCTCCATGTCACCGTTTCGGATCGGATTCATGCAAGTCGCTTTTCATAGTCAGATAGATGATTTCAGAGCTGAAGAGTGGAATCGCCTGGTAAAGGATGAAAATCCCTTTCTCAGGTATGAGTTTCTCTCGGCGCTTGAACATAATGATTGTGTGGGCGAACGATTTGGTTGGCAGCCGCAGCATCTCAGTGTACATGATCAGGGCAGACTGGTCGGTGTCTCACCCCTCTATTTAAAAGACAACTCCTATGGCGAGTTCGTGTTCGACCATGTCTGGGCCGATGCCTACCGACGAAGCGGTTTGAACTACTACCCGAAACTGATCAGTGCGGCACCCTATACCCCGGCCTATGGCAATCGCCTGTTGGTTGATCCTGCGGTCGATAAGGAACAGGTGCAGAGGGTGATGATCGAAGCCACCCTGGGACTGGTTAAGCAATTAAAGCTCTCCTCAATGCACTGGCTGTTCACCATGCCGGAGGAGGGGGAGACCCTGAAGCGCATGGGAATGCATGAACGGCTGGGCGTTCAGTTTCATTGGAGCAATCCGGGATATTCGGATTTTGATCACTTTCTCTCCCAACTCACCGCCAAACGCCGCAAAAACATACGCCATGAACGACGCAAAGTCGCTCAGGCGGGGATACGCTTTCGGTTGGTCACCGGTGATCAGGTGAGTGAGTCCGAGTGGGCTCTGATGACGCATTTCTACAGTAAGACCTTTGAGGAGCGCTACAGCCTGCCCACATTGAACCAAGGCTTCTTTCAGGAGATCGGGGAAAAGATGGGCCGCCAGGTGGTGCTTGTATTTGCCTACGATGGCAGTCGCTGTGTTGCGGGGGCTATTCTCTACCGCAGTAGGACGGTGCTCTACGGCCGTCACTGGGGCGGCTTGGAACACTATGACAGCCTCCATTTCGAAGCCTGCTATTACCAGGGAATAAGTTATGCAATCGAGCAGGGCCTGAAACGATTCGAGCCCGGTGCCCAGGGGGAGCACAAGATCTGGCGGGGATTCATGCCGACTCTGACCTACTCATATCATTGGATTGCCAATCCCGAATTCAACAGTGGAATTGAACGATTTCTCCATCAGGAAGCCCCCGCATTGCGCGCCTACCACAAAAATCTCCTGGAAAGCTCTCCTTATCGAAAAGAAACAGAGTTAGTAAATGGTTGAAATAAAAGAATAAAAATAATTTTCACAATAAAATTGTTATTTTTTCCGAATAATTGTTGACTAAATTACTGCGTTACTTTAGTCTAAATACCGACTGATTTACTAGGTAATAGAGTTCATACCTCTGGAGAAATACAATGAGACTGTCAACTAAAGGTCGTTATGCGGTTACTGCGATGCTGGATCTGGCCCTCAATGGCAAAAAAGGTCCGGTCACACTTGCAGAGATATCTGAAAACCAGGGTATATCCCTCTCCTATCTGGAACAGCTGTTTGCTGCCCTGAGAAGTAAAGACTTGGTGCGTGGCGTCAGAGGACCTGGCGGTGGCTACTATCTGGGTAAGAGTGCGGATGAGATCTCCATTGCCAATATCATCTGTGCGGTGGATGAGTGGGTGGAATTCACCCGTTGCGGGGGAAGACAGAACTGCAGCGGCGGCGCTCGTTGTCTGACCCATACCCTGTGGGACGACCTGAGCAGCGAGATTTTCAACTTTCTCGCAGACATCTCTCTGGGAGACCTGGTGAGACGGAACCTGGGTAAAAAGGATGAGGAAGAGAGCAATCTGAGTGTGGTTGCGAACTCCAGTTCCCAGGCAGCCTAAACGCTTGACCCGGCGACAGAGCGTATCGCTCTCGGTCGCCGGGTTGGTCTGCAGTTGATCTTTGCCAATGGCCTTGATGGGACCACAGGCAGCACTCCACATCGCTGCCAGTTGATGGCTATGACTGCTGATTCTTTCCCGGCAAAAAACCTCCCTGATCAGATTATGATTATGACTGGATAGCCAAATCGGCTATGATTGTGCGTTTGATAATCTGATAAATTACGTGCAATCACTCAGATCCATTACCGATTTCATTCGTTGGACAGCCAGCCGTTTTTCCGAAAGCGGGCTGTTCTTTGGGCATGGCACCGATAATGCTCTGGATGAGGCCGCAGCCCTGGTTCTGCACGCCCTCCATCTTCCTCCGGATCTTCCCCAGTTCTGGTTTTCCAGCCGATTGACTGAGGAGGAGCGTGAGCGGGTTATCGACCTGGTGACCCGTCGGATTGAACAGCGTATGCCATTACCCTATTTGACCGGAGAAGCCTGGTTTGCCGGACTCTGCTTCCGGGTCAATGAGCAGGTGCTGATTCCCCGTTCCCCGATTGCCGAATTGATCGAGAACGAGTTTGTTCCCTGGGTGGACCCCTCTCAGTTGCAGCGGGTGCTCGACCTCTGTTGCGGTAGCGGCTGCATCGGTATTGCAACCGCGGCCTATCTTCCCGACTGCTCGGTGGATCTGGCGGATATCTCGCCAGCCGCCTTGACTGTCGCCAGTGAGAATGTCGCTCAGCACGGGCTGAATCAACAGGTAAACCTGTATGAATCAGACCTGTTTGATGGGTTGCCAGGGGTCAAATATGACCTGATTCTCTCCAATCCCCCCTATGTTGGGGCCGTCGAGATGGCGGAGTTGCCGCCAGAGTACCTGCATGAGCCAAATATGGCGCTTGAAGCGAATGATCAGGGCCTGGAAATTGTCAAAAGGATATTGAATCAGGCACCTGAGTTCCTAACACCCGGTGGGGTGTTGGTAATGGAGGTAGGCAACAGCGCTGATTTGTTGATGGAGCTCTATCCCGAGGTACCCTTCGTCTGGCTCGATTTTGCCAGAGGCGGAGAAGGGGTGTTTCTGATCAACGCTGCGGATCTCGCCAGATACGCTGGGCAGTTTTAACCCCATTTGAGAGATACATGCAATGAGTCTGCAACGTGCAAGAAGCGCTGAAGAGTTTGTTGAATGGGTGAAACAGGCACTGTTGGAAGTCGCTGATCTCAGGGACTGTTATGATTATCAGATGGATGAGCTCGGAAGCTATCCATCGTTCCTGGCGCCATTGGAGTCCGGTATCAAGGAGTTGCATCAGGCGATGGTGGATGGTGAGTATCACTTCGACCGGGAGGATCTCCCGTTCATGGCGCTGGTTGATCGCCACAGCGATGATATTCCCTTTGCCATACTGCTGCGTCAGATCAATGAAACCCACCGCAAGGGAATCGATGCTGATGCAGAGTAGTATCAATCGAGGTATTGCATCGGCAATATCCTGGCTAGCGCAATTACACAATTAGAGAGATAGGTTATGGATCATTCGACACAATTCGACCTGGAACTGATCGGTAAATACAATCAGACCGGTCCGCGATATACCTCATATCCGACCGCTGTCCAGTTTGAAGAAAAATACGATGATGCCGAGTATCGTCGTATCGCCCAGCAGAGCAATGCCAGCGGTAGCCCGCTATCTCTCTATTTTCACATTCCGTTTTGCGATACCGTCTGCTTCTATTGTGCCTGCAACAAGGTGGCGACCAAGGACCGCACCATGGCGGCAGGCTATCTGGCCCGGGTTCATGAAGAGCTGCGTATGCAGTCAGAGCTGTTCGACGACTCCCGAGTGGTGACCCAGCTTCACTGGGGCGGCGGTACCCCGACCTTCATCAGCCACGACGAAATGCGGCAATTGATGGCCAAGACCCGGGAGTCTTTCACCCTGCTGGATGATGACAGCGGTGAATACTCTATCGAGATCGACCCCAGGGAAGCGCAAGGGCATACCATCAAGCTGTTGCGGGAGTTGGGTTTCAATCGAATGAGTCTGGGAGTGCAGGATTTCGATGCCAAGGTCCAGAAGGCGGTCAATCGGTTGCAGAGTAAACAGGAGACCCTGCAGGTGCTGCAGGCTGCCCGGGATGAGGGATTTCGCTCCACCAGTATCGATCTCATCTACGGGCTGCCCCATCAGAGCCTGAAGAGCTTTTCCGCAACCCTGGACGAGATTCTGGAAGTGGATCCGGATCGGCTCTCGGTATTCAACTACGCCCATCTTCCGGAACGCTTCAAACCGCAGCGGCGGATCAATGCGGAGGAGTTGCCAGCGCCGCAGGAGAAACTCGATATTCTGCAGATGACCATCGATAAGCTGTCGGATGCCGGTTATATCTATGTCGGTATGGATCACTTTGCCAAACCGGATGATGAGTTGGTGAAAGCCCAGGAAGACGGTACTCTGTATCGTAACTTCCAGGGTTACTCGACCCATGCGGACTGCGATCTGATAGGATTGGGGGCAACCTCGATCGGTATGGTCGGGCCCAGTTATGCACAGAACATGCGTAGCCTGGATGAATACTACGAACGGATCGATGCAGGAAGACTGGCGGTGTTTCGTGGCGTAACCCTGACCCGTGACGACCTGATCCGGCGCGATGTGATCACCCGCCTGATCTGCCATTACACCCTCAGTATCGGTGATGTTGAAGCCGTCTGGGAGATCGATTTCAGAGACTACTTCGCGGATGAGCTGGAACGTCTGCAGGAGATGGTGTCGGACGGTCTGATCAGCATTGAGGATGGGGCCATCAACGTGCTACCCAGAGGGCGTCTGTTGATTCGTAACATCTGCATGCAGTTCGATATCTACCTCAACAGCAAGGCCTCTCAGGGCAGCTTCTCGAAAGTTATCTGATCCATCAGATCGGCTGATTGGTACGATTTTGGTGCCAGGCTGAGAATGCTCCCCTGGGCAATTCTATTGTACAGGGGTCAATGCCTGGATCGCTTTACGGTTCCCCTGGGCGGCGGCCTGCTGAACCCAGTGCATTGCCTGACGTTCATTCTTTTCGACTCCCATTCCATGATAGAAGAGGTAGCCCAGGGCGTATTGCGCCTTGTCGTTACCGGCGGCTGCGAGGGGAAACAGCAGTTGAAAGACCCTCTTGTACTCTTTGGCGTTGTAAGCCTTGTGAGCTTCATTCAGGGTAAGCGCGGTTTCATCCACTGAAGGATCCGGGGAGGTTGCACAACCGCTCAGAATGGCTAAACAGAGCGCGATGATCAGCGGCAGTGTGCGCATTGGTTTGCTAGAAAATTCCATAGAGTCAGGCTACCAATTGGTTAAGATCGAAAATAGGCAGCAGTATAGCCAGTACGATGACCAGCACAATACCACCCATCACCAGGATGAGTATAGGTTCGAACAGTCCCTGAATCGTGGAGACCAGGGTCTCTATCTCTCGCTCCTGGATATCGGCGGAGCGCTCCAGCATACCTTCCAGGTTACCACTCGATTCACCACTGGCGAGCAGACTGAGGGTCATTGGAGGGAAGTATCCGGTTTTGTCCAGGGCCTGATAGAGGCTGGCCCCCTCACGAACCCTGGAGGTGGCTTCCTCGACGGCAGTGCGCATCGGCAGATTGGTCAGGACCTGGGAAGCGATGCGCATCGAATCGAGAATCGGTACGCTGCTGGCGGCCATGATGCTCAGGGTTCTGGAGAAACGGGCCGCATTGGCGGTCCGCACGAGACGCCCCACCAGAGGGATGCGCAGCAGGGTGCGATGCCACCAGCGTTTGGGGCCGGGTTTCTTCAGCAGATAGCTGAAAAACAGACCGAGTACCAGCAGTGAGACGAAGATCGGCACCCCGTAGCTGCGGAAGGTGTCACTGGTGGACATCAATGCCTGGGTAATCCAGGGGAGTTCGGCGGACATGGATTCGAACACCCGGGTGACCTGGGGCACGATATAGGTCAACAGACCACCGACAATCAGCAGTGAGACGATGGTCAGCAGTGCCGGGTAGAAGAGGGCGAAGATGGTCTTCTGACGCATCTGCTGGCGCTGCTCGGTGTAGTCCGCGAGTCTCTCCAGGACCACTTCAAGGTGGCCTGACTCCTCTCCGGAAGAGACGGTCTGGATATAGACTTCCGGGAAGGTTTTGGGAAACTCCTTGAGGCCATCCGCCAGGGTTCTACCCTCCAGGACCTTGGCCCGTACCGCCAGCAGGGTGCGCTCCACATGGCGTTTGTCCGATTGCTGGGCGGTGGTTTTCAGAACATGTTCAAGGGGCAATCCGGAGCGTAACAGGGTGGCCATCTGACGGGTGATCAGAGCCAGTTCCATGGCATTGATCTGACGCTGAAACAGCTTACCCTTGCTCTGTGTGGCAGTGCCGCTTGCGGAATCGATGCTGAGGGGTGTCAGTCCTGATTCTCGCAGTTGCTGACGAACCTGTCGTGGGCTGTCACCCTCAAGAACGCCACGCTTCTCCTTGCCGCTCGGATCGAGTGCTACATATTCAAAGGCGTCCAAGGCGGGCTATCCTTCCTGGGTCACGCGGATGATCTCATCGATGGTGGTATCACCATCGAGAACCCGCTTCATGCCATCCTGGCGAATACTGTCGGAGTAGTTTCTGGCGTGTTCCAGCATCTCCATCTCGCCGCTGCCTTTGTGAATCATATTGCGCAGGCTCTCGTCGATGGTGATCAGTTCATAGATGCCTGTTCTGCCCGCATAGCCGTGGTGATGACACTTTTCACACCCTTTGGCTGAGTAGATCGTGACCGATTCACTACCCGGTTGTTCCAATAGTTCCAGCTCCTGCTGACTGGCGGTGTAAGGCTCCTTGCAGTGGGGACACAGGGTACGTACCAGGCGCTGGGCCAGTACACCGATCAGACTGGAGGAGAGCAGAAACGGCTCCACACCCATATCCCTGAGACGGGAGATGCTGCCGATCGCCGTGTTGGTATGCAGACTCGACATCACCATATGACCGGTCAAACTGGCCTGTACGGCTATTTGTGCCGTTTCCAGGTCACGAATTTCGCCCACCATCACCACATCCGGATCCTGACGAAGAATCGCCCTCAGGCCGCGGGCAAAGGTGAGGTCGACCTTGTTGTTCACCTGGGTCTGTCCAATGCCGTCGAGATAGTACTCGATCGGGTCTTCCACGGTGACGATGTTACGGCTCTGGGTGTTGAGCCGGCTCAAAGCGGCATACAGGGTGGTGGTCTTACCCGAGCCGGTGGGACCAGTGACCAGAAAGATGCCGTGGGGACGCCGAATCACGCCGGGATCGACCTGCTCCAGCAGCTCTTTCGCCATGCCAAGATGTTCCAGATCGAGCCGTCCCGCCTGCTTGTCGAGCAGACGCAGCACCACCCGTTCGCCATAGCTGGAGGGTAGGGTCGAGACACGCACATCCACTGGGCGGTTACCCACTTTCAAAGAGATCCGGCCATCCTGGGGAATGCGCTTTTCAGCGATATCGAGCTGTGCCATGACCTTGATACGGGAGACCAGGAATGAAGAGACATTGCGCGGTGGCGAGAGTACTTCGCGCAACACCCCGTCGACCCGGAAGCGAACCACCAGACGGTTTTCATAGGGTTCGATATGGATATCCGAAGCCTGCTCTTTGATGGCCTCGGTAAACAGGGCGTTGATCAGCCGGATGATCGGTGCATCATCGTCACTGCCCAGCAGATCTTCCGGTTGGTTGAGCGCCTGGGCCGCATGATCGAGATCCATGTCATCGCCCATGGTCTCCATGATCTGGCTCGATTGTTTGGAGCCCGACTCATAGATCAGTGAGAGCTGTCTCTCCAGACTCTCCTCATCGATCTGTTTGAACACCAGGGGTTGCTCATAGAGCCGCCGGATTTCATTCAGTACTAAGATCGAAACGCCGGGTTTGTAGAGTAACTCATACTCGCCACTCTGGTCGTTATGCACCACCACAGCGCCATGCCTTCTTGCGTAGGCATAAGGCAGCTGACTCGGTTCCTGGGGTGGCAGGCTCTGCGGCTCTTCGGAAAGCAGTTCGGATACCGGATCCAATGCGTCCTGTAGTGGATTTGATGGCGTCGTGTCAGACATGGCTTGCGCGACCGCTCAGAGTTCCGGCTCTGTCGGTTCACCCTCGAAAGGCGGAGCGAATGTCCCGAAGCGCGGCGGCATGATCGGCGTCTCCTCATCATCCATCAGACTGACTCCTTCCTGCTTCATCTTCAGTTGCTGGGCGCGGAAGTAGTTGTATTTGTCACTCGCGATCTGGGTACTGATCGCAGCGTCCCGCAACACCACAGGTCGGAGAAAGACCATCAGGTTGCGTTTCACTTTGGTGGTCTTGTTGGCGCGGAAGAGGGCGCCCAGCAAAGGAATGTCGCCAAGCAGCGGTACTTTCTCTTCGGTCTGTTGGAGGTCTTCCTGGATCAGACCGCCGAGCACGATTGTCGCGCCATCTTCCACCATTACCACGGTTTTGATGGTGCGCTTGTTGGTAACGATATCGCTGGTACCGGTACTGGCGGAGGCATTGATGCTGGAGATCTCCTGTTCAATCTCAAGCTGAATGGAGTTGCCTTCGTTGATTTGAGGTTTGACCTTCAGGGTCAGGCCCACATCCTCACGCTGTACAGTCTGGAAGGGATTCACCGAATTGCTGGTGCCGCCGGTGGAACTGTAGGAGCCGGTTATGAAAGGCACATTCTGACCGATCACGATCTCAGCTTCCTGGTTATCCAGTGTGGTCAGGCTGGGGGTGGAGAGAATGTTGCTGGTGGTATCGCTCTCCAGTGCCTGTATCAGTGCAGCGAAGTTGACCCGGTCGCTGTCAAATCGTCCCAGGCCGATGGAGGTGCCGGGGCCCAGAGGTACGCCAGCACCGGCAGCTACGGAGTTATAGACGTCAGTAATCGTCGGTGAACCCAGGTTGATCACACCAACCGGTCCCTGACCATCCGGTGTGCCATCAACCACCCACTGCACACCCAGGCTTTTGGCCTTGTCGTAGGAGACTTCAGCAATGATCGCCTCAACCAGAACCTGAGCGCGACGGATATCCAGTTTACGGATGATTGCCTGCAGGGAGTGGAAAACGTCCGGTGGCGCGGTAATGATCAAAGCGTTCGAGGCTTCATCCGCCTGTATGTTGACCGGCACCTTGAGTTTGCTTTTGGCCTTGGCCGCTTTTCCCTGGCCACCCTCGTCGATATTTTCGCTGACACCGGTCAGCACATTTACCAGGTCAACCGCATTGGCGTATTTCAGATAGACAACCTGGGCATTGCCCTCGTTGTCAAACGGGGTGTCCAGATGTTCGATCACCACCCGCGCCCGCAGGCGTTCTGTCGGGTCACCGCTGATCAGAATGCTGTTGGTGCGTTCGTCGGCAACCATCTTTGAGGCTGATTTGGAGGCGCCCTTGGCTGCAGTCGGTTTGAGACTTTCCAGAATCCGTACTACCTCGGCAGCGGAGGCGTGCTGCAGTGTGATGACCTCGATGGAGCTGTCACTGACCTGATCGATCTGTTCGATGATTCTCATCAGACGGTCCACGTTGCGGCGCCGGTCGGAGATGATCAGGACATTGGTGTCCGGGTAGGCCGCCAGATGTCCCTCCTGGGGAATCAGTGGGCGCAGGATCGGGACGAGTTGGGCGGAGGTGACATTCTTCACCTGAATGATCCGGGTGACGATCTGATCGCCGGGCAGGGCGCCGGCTCTGCTGAGGGTTGGGATGCCTCCCTGTTTGGCTTTTACATCAGGGACGATCTTGATCACATCGCCACTGGGAATGGTTGAAAAACCATGCACCTCAAGGATCGACAGAAAGACTTCGTAGAACTCGTTCCGATCCATCGGATGGGCGGATATCACGGTGACCTTGCCTTTAACTCGCGGATCGATGACGAAGTTCTTGCCGGTATGTTCTGAAACCGTTTTGATCAGGGCTTCGATATCTGCGTTGTTCAGATTCAGGGTGATCTGCTCGGCATGGCTGGGCGTGATAGTCGCAAAGTTCAACAGAACCACGCAGCAGCACAGCACGATTGCATGGCGAATTCTGTGGTGGAGCGGGGCTGATCTGTCCATGAATATATTGGCCGAATTGGTGATCATTGAAGCTGTCCCCTAGCACTCTCTGCAACAAGCCTGATCCAATTCAGGTCACTGGTTTGTGACAGGTCAGGGAAATAGTTGTGAAATTCTTTATTCATCATGGGTTTATGTTGAATATGTAATGCTTTCCATAATAGCAGATGATAGCGCATTGGCCTACCGGTTCAAAACAGTATTATGAAACAGTGCACATGCTTTAAAGCCGCGCACTGTAGGATATCTGGTAGCTGCCATCCGGTTTGCGTTTGCTGATTGCATTCAGGGCACTGCCAAGTTGGGGGTCAGAATCTGCCCCCGGCTTGATCTGGCCATTCACCTGGAAGTTTCCGTCCGGTGTCAGACTGAGTTCCCCATCCACGGCAGTAGCGCCTCCCAAGTCTTTGATTTTTGCCCGGACTGCTCCTGCATCATCCGTTTCAAGATCAGCCTGAAGGTCGCCAACCTTGAGTGCGAATGGGCTTTTCAGAGCTGAGCCCAGCCACTGCACCACTCCTTCGGCATGGATGATCTGATTGTCTGACAGAGTGATCTGTTCGAGGTTCAGGTTGACGTTACCATCAACACCGATTTGTGCCATATCGATCAATTGGGGAATGATCGCAGCCTGAATCACGCCACTGATATCCTCGATTTGGATCTCTTTGCCAAATCCTTTCGCAACATCCGCTTGCAGTTCCTGGCCCGCATGATTCACTTGAATATCAAAGCCGAGGCGACCGAACAGCAGTTGACTCGGAGAGAAGCGCCATTTGAGCTTGTCGAGGGGGACACCATTTACAGTCAACGCCTCCATCTTGCCACGCCAAAGACTCCCTTTGATGGTGCCGTAGGTGAAAGGCATCTTCTTACTGTTGCCTGCGGTCCAGCCCAGAACATGCTCTGCCGGCAGGCTGATCACCAGGATCAACAGATAGGCCCCGAGACCGATCAGCAGGTAACTCCACCACTTCATTACCTTCTATCCTCCGCGCTGCAGGACAACCCGGGCATTGATCAGCCCCGGAGCATCCTGTCGATCAATATTCAGTGATTCGATATTCAGTGCATACTCCTGGGTCATCTGACCCAGCCATCGAATCAGGGTGTCAAAAGCGGCTTGTTCGACCCACAGCTGAACCGAATCGTCACCCTGGGGCTTGATGCGCTTGATCTGCTGCCTCAATTGGACCCGTTTGGCGGTCCTGTCGACCAGAGTCAGCAGTGCTTCGTTGCTGGCTGCGCCTTTAGCGGGTTGGTTGCTGCGCATGTTTTTCACCAGATCCGCGTTGTCTTTCATCCATTGCAGAGTCGATTCCTGGCTCTTAACCAGTAAGGCTTTCTGCTCAAGGCTCTGCTGGAAGGGGCGCCATACGATCAGGTAGATCAGCAACAGCAGCACAGCCGTGCCACCAACGATCATAGCCAGATGTTCTTGCGGGGTTTTACTCAGCCACCACTGCTTCATCAGGATCCTCCGGTGATTCTCAGATGGGAGGTGACTTTGTTATCCGCCGCGTTGGCAGAGCGGATTTCAACAGTCAGACGTTTACTCTCGATGGTCTTCTTCAGTGTCTCGAGGGCTTGCAACTCCTTGATGGTCAGCTGCAGATTGAGTTGGCCATCGCGAAAGCTGATGTTTTCCAGGGTCGTGTTCGGGCTGTTTTTGATGACGCTTGCCGAGGGTACGAAGAGGCTGGCAAACTGGGCGAAACTGCCCGATTGACCCCGTTGCAGGGATTTCAAGCGTTGCTCCATCTGTGCTCTGGGATCGACGATTCGCTTCACCTCCGGAAAGGCCTGCTGAAAAGTCTCCCTGATCTGAGCATGCAGTAACTTGCTCTGGCGGTCATATTGATTGTATTCCTGAATCGAGGCACCAATCGAGAGACCGATGAATATCAGTGCCAAAACGGCGGCAGGCAGCCAGCGCCGCCACTGCAGCGTGGTCTTGTCGACCTTCTGATACTCCCCCTGCAGAAGATTCAATAGCTGCTTCTCATGCAGGTTATCTGCCAGCAGACTGGTCAAATCACCCGGCTGTTCCAGCTCCCTGGTGATGATCTCGCAATCGGGTGCAATCGTCTCCAGATCGAGTTCTGCATGGCTCCCCTTAAGCCGGTAGAGGATCAATTTATGCGGAGCCGATTCAGCTGCCTGCTGCAGTACCAGTTTTAAGAACTCACCACCATTCACGCCATCGACGCTGTATCCCAGGTTGGACTGGGTGCGAATCTGTAACTGATGGTCACTCTGGTAGAGACACCAGGCATTGTTCTCCATCGGAAGCCCGAGCAAATCCGGATAGAGGCCGAGTGGCTCGATACCGGCAGACTCCAATCTCTCAAGCCACTGGTCAAGCCGACTTCTGGCAATCACGGCAACCGGTGTGATGTTATCGCTATCCATGTTGCCGGCGGCAAAATGGAGGTCATCGATATCCTCGGTAAGCTCGTTCTCCAAGGAGAACGGTATCGCTTGCAGCAGACGTTGGCGGTTGCGGGTTGGGATGTTGACGGAGGTGAGCAGGATTTCGGATGCAGGTGCCAGCACCAGGGTGCGTCGGCCTTTCGTCTGTTGGGCTGCCTGCTCCAGGGTACCACTTCCCGGTTCACTGCTAGTGGCGCCCCGGATCGACCAGGAGACCCGATCACAGGATGCATCATGGCACTGCAGAATAAGCTGCTCGGCCATCAATAGACCCCGGTGGTTCGGGATATGACAACCACATCCTCACTGCCTTGGTATAGGCGGCTGACCAATCTTTGGCTGATATTTTCCATGCGTACAACCGTCTCCAGTTGAAAAAATTGACTGTCTACAGAGATCAATGGCTCTATCTCTTCAGATTTTACTTTATTTTCATCCAAAAGTTCTCTAAGTCTTTCGATAAAGGATGCCGTCTCTTTGAACGGGTTCTCTTCTCGCTCGCTGATCAGTTGCTCTGCATGCCCATCCGAGAGCTCGTTGAGAAGGCTTTTTAGCACAATCTGGTCTGCTGTGTTGACATTGATCGGGGTTTTAACCGGCAGAGCAACCACATATGGTGCCAGTTTGTCGTAACTCTCCTGATCGATGTCCTTGATCAGTCTTAACTCTGTGTGGCTGGCCATATAGCCATTGGCCGTGCGGTAGGCCGGCTCCTGTCCCAGGTATTCAATGTCTTCAGCGCCATCCGGAAAGGAGGTCCTGATGTCGCCATCGAGCCAGTCCTGGGTTGCCTGGGCGATCGACTCTGGCAGTTCGAGCGCTGCAAGCATACGTTGAAATATGGCCAGCTGGACCGCGGCGTCCTGTTTGGCCGGCTGTTCCGCATCTGCGTCCAGATAGAGATTGTTCAGGTTGAATCGACCTTGCAGGTCAGTGGTAACGGCCTGTACCTCGCCTCCTTCCACCGGGGTAGGGGGGAGTTCGATCGCCCAATTCTCATCGAGTGAGTCGTACTTCTTGGACTCATCGTCGAGCAGGTCCCTGATCAGCATACCTCTGGACCAGGCTTCACTGCCCAGGGTGTAGTAGTAGGATTGGTCTGCCGCCTGGATATTACCGGTTCGACGAATATTGAGTTGCAGGTTGTGGGTCATTGCAACGGCAGCGATCGATGCCATGGCGACAATCACAATGGCGGTGATCAGTGCAATTCCTTGTTGTTGCGATGGATGCTTACTGAGTGTCGCCATTACTGTTTTGTCCCTGCGCCTGTTGTTCATCCGGTATCGGTCTCACCAGTGCAAACAGGCGTCTGATATTACCCCAATCCTTGAGTTCCATCTTGACTTCCACCGCCGTGGGAAGACCGGGTTTCTCTCCTGACTCGAAATCGAACCTTTCAGGTGGCCACTGACTCTGTTTTTTCATCTCCTTGTCATAATAGATCAGCTCAAGCTCCTTAATATTATCGATCAGTTCGTAGCGGTGGGGTTCACTATCCTGGGCTCTGTCCAGAATTCTCCAGGTCAGGCGGTAGAGGGTCTCCTCTTCCAGCTGGTAACCCACCCGCTGCAGATTACTGCGCGGCAGCTTCATCGG
>JAHRHW010000296.1 GCA_019100305.1 Candidatus Thiodiazotropha taylori
CGCTGAATTCCTCTTGACCAGCCGCCTCAAGATCTCTCAGCTGGCCGAGCATATCGATAACCCTTTCAAGCATATCGGCGAGCGTCTGGCGCGCAACATCAAAAAGGCCAGTAAGAGGCCGGTTAAATGGTTGGATGAGCAGCATATAGAGTCGGATGGCTTATGCGGATCCTTTCCAGACGATTTGCGGGAGCTTATGACAATCTATTCAGAGATGAGCAGCAAATCGAGGCAGATGCTGATTGCCATGGCACGAACCATGTCGGAGCATGTTTGAAGCCTGCAATGTCCTGTTAATTAAGGGAGGCTCTGTGCGGTGCGGCAATAAAAGGAAAATCGGTAGCCTTAGGATGGTAATCTATCGTTTGACAGCTTCGCATTTCGGTTCTGCTCTGAATAAGGAAAACTATGTCCGCGCCTAAGATTCTCGACTGCGCTGGTAAGCCCCTCGATCTGAGTCAGCCTCGGGTGATGGGGATACTCAATCTGACTCCGGATTCATTTTCCGACGGAGGGCGTTTTACCGCTCGACATGCAGCCATCAGACATGCCTTGCAGATGATCGAGGAAGGCGCGGCGATGATCGATATTGGCGGTGAGTCAACCCGGCCTGGCGCTCAGCCGGTAACCGCGCAACAGGAGATGGATCGGGTGATTCCGCTGATTGAGGCACTGGCCGGTGAGATCGAAGTGCCTATCTCCGTCGACACCAGTAAGGCTGAGGTGATGCGCGAGGCTGTCTCTGCCGGTGCGGGGATGATCAACGATGTCATGGCACTGCGCGATTCCGGCGCCCTGGAGGCTGCTGCTGAGGCCGCTGTGCCGGTCTGCCTGATGCACATGCAGGGTGAACCCCGCACCATGCAGTGCAATCCTCACTATGATGATGTGGTTGAGGATGTTAAAACTTTTCTTCAGCAGCGATTGGATGCTTGTTTGGCGTCGGGTATCCCGCAAGACCGACTGATTGTTGATCCTGGGTTTGGCTTCGGCAAAACCCTGTCTCATAACCTTGCGCTACTCGATAGTCTGCAAAATCTCGAACAGCTTGGTGTGCCGGTATTGGTGGGAATATCCAGAAAGTCTATGATAGGCGCCCTGCTGGGAGATCGTGCGGTTGAAGAGCGTTTGTATGGCAGTCTGGCGGCTGCGGTGATGGCTGCCATGAAAGGGAGTGCCATTTTACGGGTACACGATGTCCAGGCTACCGTCGATGCTTTGAAGATTGTGTCGGCTGTTCAGGCTGTTAGCCCCGAACGTCAGCAAAAAAGATAAAGAGAGGCTCGCTGCAGCCGATAGTGAACTGAACAGACACCGGGTTAGTAAGCGATAAAAACTGAGGAATTATCTGTGAGTCGAAAGTATTTTGGAACCGATGGTGTGCGCGGCCGTTTTGGCGAAGGTCCGATTACACCTGAATTTGTGTTGAAGCTGGGTTGGGCGGTCGGACGGATTCTGGGCACGGAATCCAAGAGTCGGGTGTTGATCGGCAAGGATACCCGTATCTCCGGCTATCTGCTCGAATCGGCCCTGGAGGCTGGACTCACAGCAGCGGGTGTCAATATCACGCTACTCGGCCCCATGCCCACTCCCAGTGTGGCCTACCTGACCCGAACCCTTCATGCCCAGGCGGGGATCGTCATCAGTGCCTCTCACAATGCCTACACCGACAATGGCATAAAATTCTTCTCCGCAGATGGACTCAAACTGCCGGACCAGGTGGAGAGCGCCATCGAGGCGGAGATGGATAAGCCACTCACCACCGTGGATTCCGCCAATCTGGGACGGGCGGAAAAGATGGATGCAGAAGGGCGCTATATCGAATTCTGTAAGAGCACCATTCCACTCCAGACCCGCTTCAACGGTATGAAAATCGTCGTGGATTGCTCGAATGGGGCCGCCTACAACATCGCACCCTACGTCTTCGATGAAATGGGCGCCGATGTGATTGCAATCGGCAATCAGCCGAATGGTTTCAATATCAATGACGGCGTCGGCTCCACCCACCCCGAGTATCTGAAAGCTGCGGTTCTGGAACATGGTGCCGACCTTGGCATTGCCCTGGACGGGGATGGCGATCGTCTGATCATGATCGATGATCAGGGCAACGAAGTGGATGGAGATGAGATTCTCTATATCATCGCCTGCTCGCGGATGCGGGTTGGCGAGCTCAAGGGGGCGGTTGTGGGCACCCTGATGAGTAATCTCGGTCTGGAGCATGCATTGCGGGAGCATGGTGTGGTGTTTGAGCGGACCAACGTGGGGGATCGCTACATCATGGAGCGCCTCTCGAAAAAGGGCTGGGTGCTCGGTGGTGAGCAGTCTGGCCATATCATCTGCCTGGATCGCACCACCACCGGAGACGGTATCGTCTCAGCGCTACAGGTTCTGGCGGAAGTTCATGCCACGGGGCGCTCGCTACGGGAGCTCAGCGCCGGAATGAGTAAATACCCGCAAAAACTGACCAACATTCATCTGGGTGGTACCAGTGCCCAGGAGATTATGCAGTCGGATGCGGTCAAAAGATCGGTGCGTGAAGCGGAAGTGGAGATGGGCAGCTCAGGTCGGGTGCTGCTCAGACCTTCCGGTACAGAGCCATTGATGCGTGTGATGGTAGAGGGCAGTGACGGTGAGCAGGTCGAAGTGCTGTCGTCACAGATCGCCAGTACCGTCGAGGCCCTGGTAAGCGGTTGATCCCGGGTGGTCGGCAGCGAGCCCCGATTTCGGGTAATCCAGGGGGGATGGTGTCTACTTCAAGCATTTCACCTCAGTTTTAGCTGGTGGAATCGGGCCACATATAACAGATAAACCACCAACGAACGCGAATTAGCGCAAAATGCATCGAATAACAGTCACCTGGCAGCATCTACTTGCGTAGATTCACGGTGATTGGCGTTCATTTGCGGTTTATTCTGCTAAGTAAGCGCCGATCATTCCGGGGGGAATTGGATCCAATCTGCAGAAAATCGCCAGGAATACCCTCCTGAAGATTGATTTCGGACGCGTTGGCCGTTAAGCTACCGCGCTTTCTTTTTATAGCGGGAGTGTAAGCATGCGTAGACCACTGGTTGCCGGAAATTGGAAAATGAACGGTTCACTCGAGAGTGTTCGTAGCTTATTGGATGGTATCAAGGAGGGTGTCGGCGCGGTCACCAACGCTGAAGTTGCGGTCTGCCCCACGGCCATTTTCATTCCTGAGGCTCAACAGCGACTGGACGGCACCGATATCGCTTGGGGTGGTCAGGATCTCTCCACCGAGACATCCGGTGCCTATACCGGCGAAGTGGCCGCCTCGATGTTGAATGACTTCGCCTGTAAGTATGTCATCGTAGGACACTCCGAGCGCCGTACCTATCACAACGAAAGTGATGAGCTGGTTGCGAAAAAGTTTGCCACTGCACGGGCCGCCGGTTTGGCGCCGATCCTGTGTGTCGGTGAGACTCTGGAAGAGCGTGAGTCCGGTGTCACCAACGAGGTTGTGGCGCGTCAATTGAATGCGGTGATCGAGCTTGAAGGTGTGGCTGCACTGGCGGATGGTGTCATCGCCTACGAGCCGGTCTGGGCAATCGGTACCGGTAAAACCGCGACCCCTGAGCAGGCCCAGGAGGTACACGCCTTCATTCGCTCCCTGGTGGCGGAGAAGAGCGCTGAGGTGGCCGAGGGTGTGCGCATCCTCTATGGTGGCTCCATGAAGCCTGGAAACGCCAAAGAGCTGATTGGCAAAGCGGATATCGATGGCGGCCTGATTGGCGGTGCATCACTGGCTGCAGAAGATTTCCTGGGAATCTGTACGGCGGCAAATTAATTTTTCAGGGTTGTGAGTCAGCGGCTGACTGACTGGACACCCTCTATTAGGTAACGTAGACATGCAAACGATTTTGACCGTGTTTCACATCTTTCTGGCCATTGGTTTGGTTGGGTTGATTCTGATTCAACACGGTAAAGGTGCGGATATGGGCGCAGCCTTTGGCAGCGGCGCTTCAGGCACCGTATTCGGTTCCAAAGGATCGGCCTCTTTTCTGACTCGTGCGACAGCGATTCTGGCAACCCTGTTTTTCGTTACCAGTATGGTGATGGCCTATTTCGCTGCCCAGACCAACGAGCCCGAAGGGTTGATGGAGAACATGGGTGCAGCACCGGTGATCGAAGTACCGGCAGCAGAGACTGATCTGCCTGCGGTGCCCGGTGGTAATAGTGATCTGCCAGCAGTTCCTGCGGCTGACAGCGTGCCACAAGTTCAGTCTGAGGAGATGCCGCCGGTCCAGGCCAGCGAATCCGCAGCTGAAGCGCATGCTACGGCTTCCGAGGCGATGGCCGAACCGTCCGAAGGGGCTGCGACTGAAGGGCAGCAGCCTGCAGTAGACGGAAAAGAGTAAGGAGCAGGGAAACAGTTTTTTGCCGATGTGGTGGAATTGGTAGACACGCTATCTTGAGGGGGTAGTGGCGCAAGCCGTGCCGGTTCAAATCCGGCCATCGGCACCATCCAATAAGAACGGTACACGCCAATTTGGTGTGATACCGTTTTTTTATGCCTGTAGAAGTATTATAACTAATTGAAATTTATATAATTATTACTTTTTGTCCCACTTGACATTGTTGCGGGCCAGAGGATAGACTGCCTGCCTTCCCTGAAGTTTCACCTAAGAACATAACGATTGAATTAACTGGGGGGTCAGCTTTCTGATGCTTGAAAATTATTTGCCCATCATGATTTTCCTAACGGTCGCTTTCGTGTTGGGTGGCATTGTCATCGGATTGGGCTTTCTGCTTGGTACGAGTAAGCCGGACGACGAGAAAAACTCTCCTTATGAATGCGGTTTCGAGGCCTTCGAGGACTCCCGCATGAAATTTGACGTTCGTTACTATCTGGTAGCCATCCTTTTCATTATCTTCGATCTCGAGATCGCTTTTCTCTTTCCCTGGGCCGTGGTGCTCGACCAGATCGGCATGGTGGGCTTTATCGCCATGATGGTGTTCCTGGGTATTCTGGTAATCGGTTTTATTTACGAATGGAAGAAAGGGGCTCTGGAGTGGGAGTAATCAAGATTTTAAGCGCTGTAATCCTCCGGGAGGCTAAGAGTGGGCATTGAGGGCATTCTTGAGAAAGGTGTAATCACCACCTCCGCAGACAAGTTGATCAACTGGGCGCGCACCGGCTCGATGTGGCCGATGACTTTCGGTCTGGCCTGTTGTGCGGTGGAGATGATGCAGGCTGCAGCATCCCGTTATGACATGGATCGCTTCGGCATCGTGTTCCGCCCCAGCCCACGTCAATCGGATGTGATGATCGTAGCCGGTACCCTGGTCAACAAGATGGCCCCGGCACTGCGTAAAGTGTATGACCAGATGGCAGAACCCCGCTGGGTGATCTCCATGGGCTCCTGCGCCAATGGTGGTGGCTACTATCACTACTCATACGCGGTGGTCAGAGGCGTTGATCGGGTCGTGCCTGTGGATATCTATGTTCCCGGTTGTCCTCCGACAGCAGAGGCGTTGCTGTACGGTGTGCTTCAGTTGCAGGACAAGATACGCCGGACCAGTACCATAGCGCGTTAAGGTGGTGGATAGATCATGAGTAGCGGTTCCCAAAACGGTATGCAAGGTCGACTGGATCAGCTGGCCTCGACGCTTGAAGAGCGCTTTTCCGAGTTGAGTTGTCAGGTGGAGAGAAGTTGCGGCGAGGTCACCCTGGTGGTGCCCACCGACAAGTTGATCGAAGTTGCCAACGCCGCAGACGTCGATCAACTCATTGAAACCAAATTCGTCATCGTCGTGCAAGGTGTTGGCAACTTCGATCAACTTGTCGGTG
>JAHRHW010000297.1 GCA_019100305.1 Candidatus Thiodiazotropha taylori
CGCATCTTCTTGGCAATCACGACCAGCAGAACGCAAGCGACAAAACCATAAATGGCATAAAAGGCCGGCAGTTTCTCCCAGACAAAGCCGATGTGGCGGTGCAGGACCAGGTCGAGCACGACTAACAGAATGCAAATGGCATAGAACCCTTTGAGCAGGCGATCAACATTCTCCTGCCGGTCAAAGATGTGGATTTTCTCTTTTTCATCTGACATGTCAGTAGCCTCCGACAGCTAAACTCGCCAGTCGATAGAAGGGGTCTGGGTAGAAGAAGAGGATGATGCAGGCGGTCGATGTAATCACCATTGCCAGCAGTATCGACTTCGGTGCTTCCGCGATCTCTGTGTAGTGTTCACCACTTTCCGGTTTACTGAAGAATGCCCGGATCGGGATCGGCAGCAGATAGATGATGTTGAGCAGCGAGCTGATCATCAATACGGCAAGCAGTAAAAGCTGAGTGGTTTCGACCGCGCCCAGCGCCAGGTACCACTTGCTCCACATGCCACCGAAAGGCGGCAGACCAATGATGCTCAGGGTACCGATAAAAAAAGCGGTAAAGGTAACAGGCATGGCGCGTCCCAGTCCGTTCAGTTCGCTGACCTTCTTTTTATGCCAGGCGACGAAGATTGCACCAGCGGCGAAGAACAGGGTGATTTTGGCAAACGCGTGCATCGCAATATGCATCGAGGCGCCGATCAGGCCCGCTTTGCTGGCCAGCATCGCCCCCAGAACGATGTAACTCAGCTGGCTGACGGTGGAGTAGGCCAGCCGTGCTTTCAGGTTGTCCTTGGTCATCGCAACCATGGAGGCGATCAAGATGGTGGCGGCGGCCATCCAGATCAGGCCGCCGGTGACATCATTGGAGAGAATGAAATCGCTGCCAAAGATGTAGATCGTCACCTTGAGTATGGTGAAGACGCCAGCCTTGACCACCGCGACCGCATGCAGCAGGGCGCTGACTGGTGTGGGTGCCACCATCGCCGCAGGTAACCAACGGTGAAAAGGCATCACAGCGGCTTTGCCGATACCGAACAGGAACAACGCATAAAGCAAACCGGCCCAGGCGGGATCGATATGACCGGCGAGAATACCGCCAGCTTCGAAGTCGACACGGCCGGTCAGCGACCAGGTCACCAGTATGCCGAGCAGGAACAGGGCGATCGATGTGCCCAGTAGAATACCGAGATAGACCCGTCCGCCCTGCTTTGCTTCCGGGGTGCCGGCATGAGTGACCAGAGGATAGGTCGAGAGGGTCAGCAGTTCGTAGAACAGGAACAGGGTCAGCAGATTGGCGGAGAAGGCGATGCCCATGGTTGCGGCGATAGAGACCGCGAAGGCGGCGAAGAACCGGGTCTGGTTCTGCTCGTTGTGGCCGCGCATATAACCGATGGCATAGATCGAGGTGACCAGCCAGAGTATACCGGCAATCAACGCAAACAGCATACCCAGTGCCTCGATCTCGAAGCTGATGGCAATGCCGGGTACCGGTTCGATCAGGGTCAGGGCGAACGTCTCGCCATCCATGAAGCGGTTTGCCAACACTACCACCAGCACGGCAATCAATGCGGAACAGAGCAGGGTTACCCCTTCCCGGACATCGGGGTTGCGGCGGGTGATGATTATGCCGGCTGCACCTGCCAGCGGCAGCAATAGGATCGTCAGCAGCAATGTCTCGGCACTCATGGCTTCAACCCTCCCGCGAGAATTGCGGCGGCTTGTTCAGCAACCCCCACCGTCAGGTCTGTATCCAGGCCGAAATAGATGTTGGCGAGCACCAGGCCCCAGGTCGGCACGAGCAACATGAGCGGCGCCTCACTCACTACCTTGCCGTTATCGGTTAGCGGTTTGAAATAGAGTGCTTCGATCAATTTGCCCACATAGACAACGGCCAGCAGGGAGCCGATCAGAATCACCGCAACCGGGATCCATGCGGACTGCTCCAGGGCTGCCGTCACCAGGTACCATTTACTGATGAATCCGGCCGTGCCAGGTACACCGACCAGACTCAGGCCACCGATGACAATCGCGCCGAATGTCCAGGGCATTGCCCGGCCAAGGCCATGAATCTGATCAATACGGCATGAGTCGATGCGGTAGATGATGGCACCAATGGCCATGAACAGCGCGCCTTTCATAAGAGCATGGTTGAACAGATGAATCAGGGTTGCCATCAAACCGGTTGTCGTGGCAAAGCCGATCCCCAGAGCCATGTAGCCGATTTGAGCCACACTGGAGTAGGCCAACAGTCGTTTGATATTTTTTTGGTAGATGGCGTAGACCGAGGCGCTGAGAACGCCGGCCATACCTGCAAGGATAAACAGTTCGTCGGCGGGGGTGGCAATGGTGAAGGTCTGCGGAAAAACGGTGAAGAGTATGCGCAGCATCACATACACGGCAACTTTTGTGGCCGTTGCGGCAAGAAAAACGGTGACCACTGTGGGAGCGTAGGTGTAGGCGTTCGGCAGCCAGAGATGCAGAGGAAAGAGTGCCAGCTTCAGAGCGATACCGACCATGATGAAGGTAAAGCCGGTTACCACGGTATTCAGGTGCAGTACGCTGGGCAGGATATTGGCCATATCCTGCATATTCAGCGTACCGGTTTGTGAATAGAGCAGGCCCACCCCGATCAGGTAGAAGGTGGCGCCGATGGTGCCCATGATCAGGTATTGGTAAGAGGAAGTGAATGCCTGCCTGCTTTTCCCCAGACTGATCAGTGCATAGGAGGAGAGTGATGAGATCTCCAGGAAGACAAAGACATTGAAGATATCACCGGTCTGGGTAATACCGAGCAGACCGGTCAGACAGAGCAGTAAAGCACTGTAAAAAGTTGGTATTTTTTCTTCCGGTATCTCCCGCTCCGCGCTGTGCAGTGCATAGGGCAGGGTGAGTGCAGCAATGACCGCAACGATCAGGGCAACAAAGGCATTGACTGCATCGATGCGGTACTCGATTCCCCATGGGGGTGCCCAACCGCCCAGCTCATAACTGATAACCCCACCCTGAAGTACCGACCAGAGTTGGATGCCGGCAAACACGGCGCAGACTACAGAAACAGCGAATGAAACCGCCCAGGGCAATCGCCCACGGGGTAGAACGGCCACCAGGGGTGCCGCAATCAGCGGGACGACGACCAGCAGCAGGCTTATATGATTTCCCATTACAGCGAGTGATCCAAATTATGAATTTCATCTTCTTCGATGGTGCCATAGGTCTCCTTGATACGCACCACCAAAGCCAACGCCAGTGCCGTCGTCGCCACGCCAACCACGATGGCGGTGAGGATCAGAACATGGGGTAGCGGATTTGAATAGACTTTGACACCTTCAGCGATAATCGGCGCAGCACCCCCCTCTACCGTGCCCAGGCTGATATAGAGGAAAAAAACCGACACCTGGAAGATATTCAGGCCGATGATTTTTTTAACCAGATTGCCACGGCTGATCACCGTATAGAGCCCGACCATCATCAAGACGATCACGACCCAGTAGTTATAGTGGCCAATAATGAATTCCATTACTCTCTGCCCCTGCCTGCAAAGGCAAAAAATAGAATCAACATGGCTGCGGCCACCGTAATGCCGACGCCCAGTTCGACCAGCAGGATACCCAGGTGCTGGCCGGCAATCTGATTGCTTCCCAGAAGTGTGTAATCGAGATAGTTGCCGCCCAAAATCAGGGACTCTATTCCCACACCGGCATAGATCACCACGCCGAGTGATGCCAGGATGCGCAACCAGTGATGCGGGATAATCTTCTCCGCGGTTTCGAGCCCGAAAACCAAGCTGTAGAGGATGAACGCGGCACTGAAGATAACTCCGGCCTGAAAGCCACCACCAGGTCCGAAATCCCCATGAAACTGGACATAGAGTGCAAACAGGATAATCAGCGGAATAACGAACTTTGCTATGACATGGAGGATCAGATTAGGCCTCATCTTGTGCCTCCTCATCCTTTGATCTGAGTGCCGGTTTAGGGCGTTTGCCACCGATCAGCAGCAGTACCGCCACCGCAGCGGTGAAAATAACGGTGACTTCGCCAAGGGTGTCGAAACCACGATAACTTGCCAACACCGCGGTGACGGTATTTGGTACTCCGGTGTCGGGCATCGAATTTTCAAGATAAAAACGTGCGACGTGTGTCTGCGACGGGGCATCTGGGGAACCAAAGTTCGGTATGTCCCAGGTGCCGTAAACCAGCGCCGAGCCGGTGATTGTCACAACGATCAGCGGTAGCCAGGCGCGGTGAGCACGAGGCGCCTCGTCGTAGTAGGGCTCTTTCGGTCGCTTGACCAGGGCCAGGGTCGCCAGCATCAAAACCGTCGAGATGCCTGCACCCACCGCAGCCTCGGTAAAGGCCACATCGGGTGCATCCATCACCACGAACAGGCCGGCTGAGAGCAGGCTGAAGATTCCGAACAGCATGACGATCGCAAACAGATTGGTCATGCGCATGATCGCGATGGAGGTGGTTGCCAGAAAGGTGAGCAAAATAATATCGACTACAACATCAATCATGATTTTTCACTCCCCCCCGCTTATTTCTGGTCAAGCTTGGGCTTGAGACCGCTGTGCTGTGCTGCATAGGCCAACGCATGTGAAGCGGTCGGGCTGGTAAAAAAGAGGAACACGAAGATCAGGGCCAGTTTAAAGGCCGCAATGCTCCAGCCGGCCTGCAGTGCGAGACCCAGCAGAATCATCAAGGCACTCAAAGTATCGGTTATTCCAATCGCGTGCAGGCGTGTGTAGAAGTCGGGAAAACGGTGGATGCCGATTCCGCCTACGATGCCGAGTGCAGCGCCAACCAACAGAAAGATCGAACTGAGAATATCGATAATCACTTCTGCTCTCCCTGTTTCACTTCATCATCAGGATTGTCCGAGGCGTGAAAATTACCCTGTTCGACCAGCTTCAGGGCGGCGACGACACCAATGAAATTGATCAGTGCGTAGACCAGCGCAATATCCAGCACATCGGTTCTGCCGGATAGAAAAGCCAAAACCGCAATCAACAGCACCGTTTTGGTGCCATGCATGTTGACCGCAGCAATTCGATCATAGGTCGTAGGCCCTGAGAGAGCGCGCGCTAGGGCCAATCCCATGGTGACCAGGATTGCCAGTGAAGCTGCTATATACATTATTCTTTGAAAACCCGGTTGGTAATCTCTTTCGACATGGTGCCGGTGGCCAGATCGTCGGCGACCTCCTTGCTGAGCGCATGCACAGTGAGGCTCTCTTCCGATAGTTGAATTGTGACCGTTCCGGGGGTCAGGGTAATGGAATTGGCATAAATCACAGCCCCAAGGTCGGTTTCTTGCGACTGAGGGATCTCAATCATCTGTGGACTGATCGGTGTTTTTCCCGGGCTTAGGATCCGTTTGATCACGTCGATATTGGCTTTGATGATCTCGCCGAACAGATAGTAGTAATAGATGGGAAATTTTAACGAGAGATGCAGCGGATAGCTCTCGTGGTCGATGACATTCATACGGTGGGACAGGAATGCCGTAAGCGCAATCGAAACTGCCCCCAGGCCCAGCAACAGGGGTTCGAAATGTCCGGACAAAGCGATCCAGAACAGAAACAGCAGTACCACAAAGCTAATATATCTCATTTCGATGGTCTAGGTTGATTCGTGTTTTCTAATGACCCGCGCACCTGGTCAGATTATGGCATGATTCCAGGTTCTGTTCCCGCGCGGTCGTGAATCCGCCTGATTGAGAATGTCACGGCGATTACCCGTTGCGATGATATGACAGTGATGGGTTAAAATCCAGCTGAGGTGGC
>JAHRHW010000298.1 GCA_019100305.1 Candidatus Thiodiazotropha taylori
CTGGAAGCCATGCGGGTGACGATCGAGGATGCGGTCGCCGTATCGCCAACCAATCGGTTTGGCGAGATCTTCACCCTGGCCAACAATGGTGAGGATGCATCGGGTCGTAACCTTCGTGGTGGCATCACTATCAAACCGGAAGACTTCAATCCTGAAAGAATTCAGATCGATTTTGACAGCGGAATCCATGACATTTATGTCAATGTGAATACCGGTGATCAACTTGGTGACGTTACCGGCGTGGTGGGCTATTCATATGGTAATTTTGAGGTCTATCCCACTGAAGACTTCTTGCGCACGGATAATTATCTGCAGGCTGAGCAGACCCACCTGGTAACCGAGAGTGAACGTCAGTTGACCGTGGCAAGCTACAATGTTCTGAATCTTGATCCTAATGATGAAGATGGTGATCAGGATCTGGCTGATGGCCGTTTTGATCGTCTGGCTGAGCAGATTGTCAACCAACTGCAATCTCCCGATATCATTGGCTTGCAGGAGATACAAGACAGTTCGGGCTCCGCCGATGATGGGGTTGTGGATGCTGATGAAACACTGAGGCTGCTGGTGGCCGCGATTCGAACCGCTGGCGGTCCCAACTATGAGTACATCGATAATCCACCTGAGAATAATCAGGATGGGGGACAGCCCGGTGGCAATATTCGGGTTGCCTTTCTCTATAATCCGGAAACTGTCGAAGCCGACAGGGAGTCGGTCAGCAGGCTGACGGATCAGGATCTTTCCGACGGAGACGCCTTTGCCGACAGCCGTAAACCGCTCTATACCCGTTTTGAAGCTGCGGATAATGAAATCCATCTGATCAACAATCACTTCTCTTCCAAGGGGGGCAGTACGCCACTGTTCGGTTCCGTACAGCCACCGATTAACGGCAGTGAGGATGAGCGACTGGCCCAGGCGAGGGTTGTAAATGGTTTTGTTGCCTCACTGCAGGAAGAGGATCCACAAGCCAAAGTGATCGTACTGGGTGATCTGAATGAATTTGAATTCATGGATCCGATCCGTGCACTGAAAGGGGAGGAGAGTCCACTATTGGCCAATCTGACGGAGACTCTGCCGGTTGAAGAGCGCTATAGCTACAACTACCAGGGTAATGCTCAGACGCTTGACCATATCCTGTTGACACACAATCTGGCGCAACATGCTGAGTACGATCTTGTTCATCTGAATACAGAATTCCATGATGCGGCTAGTGATCATGATCCTGCGGTTTTGCGATTGGAATTGTCTGAAAAGAAGCGTGTACGGTTTGCCACTTTCAATGTCTCTTTGAATCGTTTCAATCCAGGCGAGCTGATTTCGGATCTCTCCACACCTGATAATCCACAGGCCAAAACCATTGCTGAGATCATTCAACGTGTGCGTCCAGATGTGTTGCTGCTGAACGAGTTTGATTATGATGACGAGAATGAAGCGATTAAACTCTTCCAGAAGAACTATCTGAATAAACGCCAGAATGGTCAGAGAAAAATTCGTTACAAGCATGTCTATGTGGCTGAGTCCAATACTGGTATCCCCACTGGCTTTGATATGGATAATGACGGCAATCTGGATGGCCCGGGTGATGCCCAGGGATTCGGCTTTTTCCCAGGTCAGTACGGTATGGTGCTGCTCTCCCGTTACCCGATCAAATACAATAAAGTCCGTTTGTTCCAGAAATTTCTGTGGAGAGACATGCCGGACTCCATGCTGCCTGAAGAGTGGTACAGCGAGGACGAGAAATCGGTGTTGAGACTCTCATCAAAGAGCCACTGGGATATTCCGGTGAAAGTCAAAGGCAAACTGATCCATGTCCTGGCAAGCCATCCAACACCGCCGGTATTCGATGGCCCCGAGGACAGAAACGGTCGGCGTAACCATGATGAGATCCGCTTCTGGAGCGATTACATCTCCGGTGCGGAATATATCTATGACGATGAGGGGAGATCAGGTGGTCTGCCTGCCAACGAGCGGTTTGTCATCATGGGAGACCTGAATGCCGATCCGCATGATGGGGACAGTACCGCCAATCCAGCTGCACAGTTGCTGGCCAATCCGTTGGTCAATACAGCCATAACACCGGTCAGTGCTGGTGGCGCGGATGCCCTGCTCAGACAGGCTGGCGCCAATCTGAGCCATATCGGCGGTGCGGATTTCGATACTGCCGATTTTGCTGACGGTTCCCCAGGCAACCTGCGGGTCGACTATGTTCTGCCGTCACATAATCTGAAGATGCTGGGTGCCGGTGTATTCTGGCCTGCCGCTTCGGATCCGTTGTTCGATCTGGTCGGCGACTGGCCCTTCCCCAGCTCCGATCACCGATTGGTGTGGATCGACCTGGCAAAAAAATCCAGATAGACGGCTGATTCTGGCAGGACCCGCTGGATGGTCCTGGAATAGACAAGCGGATAGCAGGGATGTTGTCCGCTTTTTCTTTTTTGGGATCGTTTTGTTTCCATTCATCCAAATGGATAAGAAAGATCAGTCCACCAATGAACTCGAAATCAGCCAAAGAGATGTACAAAAGCTGCTCTCCCCCGGTCCATCTTCCGCGCAAGGGGAGAGGTGAACTACACTCTCCGATTATGTGGCACGCTGATGATTGGTGCTTATTCAGTCACAACAGGACGTTTTGGATTCGTGTCAACAGGCCCTAGAGAAATCAACTGATAATAACCTGTTAGAATCATATCGATTAAAGCGAATGGGACTGGAGTAATAAAAGGTTTAACACCGTGATCAATTCGAAATGCAGCACCCAATAAGATTCCCCCCCACACACATGACGGGACTTAGGTCGAAAAGGTGTCAGGTGAATAATCAGAGCTTCTATTTTTATTGAAAGCCATTAGAATATTTCGCACGCCATGACCGAATGACTCTTAATTAGCCATGCGACTTCCTAACTGCCAGTCTGATTTCAACAAAGTGCCATGGCTCGCGCTGATTTTGCTGTTGATCTCCGGTTGCAGTTCCGTGCAGAGACAATTCCCCGCTCCAGCGGAGCATCACTATGAGAGCGCCCAGGTCTCAGGTTACAAAAATATCCGATTCTGGGGGGATAAACCGGCTCCCTATCTTGATGAAGCGATCGAAAGTCTGCGCATCAGTATTGAGAAGAATCCAGAGTGGAAACAGCGGTTCGACCTGCTGGCCCTGTCTGGTGGGGCTGAAGATGGTGCCTATGGTGCAGGATTCCTCAAAGGTTGGAGTGAGCGGGGGGATCGTCCTGAGTTCTTTATGGTCACAGGAATCTCCACCGGCGCGCTGATTGCCCCTTTTGCCTTTTTAGGTCCAGCCTACGATGATGCGATCAAGCGGCTTTTTACCCAATCCTCCAAACAGGATATCTTTTTTCTCACCCCATTCAGTGCGCTGTTTGGCGGGTCGGCATTAGGCGACACAAAACCGCTGCAAAAAATCATCAGAGAGGAAGTTGATGATGATTTGGTGGAGGCTATTGCCAGAGAGAGTCGAAAAGGGCGGATTCTGCAGATTGCCACCACCAATATCGATGCCCAGCGTCCGGTTATCTGGGAGATCGGCAGAATTGCTGCAAGTGGTCATCCCGGTGCGAAACAGTTGATTCAGACAATCATGCTCGCCTCAGCCTCCATACCTGGTGTGTTTCCACCGGTTTTTCTGGATATCGAGATCGATGGGGAGCGCTTTCAGGAAGTGCATGTGGACGGTGGTGTCACTTCGCAGATCTTTGTCTATCCCCGAGGGCTGCAAGTGAGGGATATAGAGAAACAGCTTGATTTGCATCCGAAAAAGTCGTTCTGGTTGATTCGCAATACCAAGATAGACGCGGAATATGCGCCAGTCGGATTGGGTGTCGGGGATATCACCAGCCGTTCGATCAGTACTCTGATCAAATATCAGGGGCGTGGAAATCTTTTGAACATCTCCAGTCTGGCTGAGCGGGATGGCTTCGATGTCCATATCACCAATGTGCCGGCCGACTTCGATGAACCACTGAACGATTTTTTCGATCCGGTCTATATGCAGAGACTCTACGAAGTGGGTTATTCAAAGGCGCTTTCAGATTGTCCGTGGCATGTTACATTGAATGAAGAGTGTAATGTCAGAGAGGATCGTCTGAGTAGCTTCTGATACTTCTATCAGCACTGAATCTGTTTGAAAGCATGAATAACCCACTCCTCACGAGCCTGCGAATAGGGGTTTTCAAAAAGCGCGTACTGGTTATCAGTTTCCTGCACTTGTTCGATATCAGAACAGATAGAAAACAGGATCTGTATAGGGCAGCTCGATGGAACCAATATTATTTTCCGGTGAAGCAAGATCGTTAACCAGCATGCCGCGGCTGCTGATCGAGTAGATATAACTATTCATCTGGTCATCGGAGACAAAGAAGCTTCTGCGAATGCCTTCCGGATAGAACCAGTTTCCGTTATCCGGATCCTCATAGAAGAAATCGTGATCGATGGCGGCATAGGGTTGGATCCCCGATTCGGCGGTGACCCTGAACAGCTCCAGCCCATTGAAGATATCACTCAATCCGAAATCTGTACTATCGGTCACACTGTTCCATTGAGTGACCGGGATGGCCAGCATCTTCTCCTGTTCGAACCAGGTGAAGGCATGGTGATCGTATTGTGCTTCGCTGTAACTCCCCTGACCGATCAGATGTTCAGACAGGAGTATTGGCTGGGAGAGGGTACTG
Source organism: Candidatus Thiodiazotropha taylori (assembly GCA_019100305.1). Lineage (GTDB taxonomy): Bacteria > Pseudomonadota > Gammaproteobacteria > Chromatiales > Chromatiaceae > Thiodiazotropha. The sequence continues at coordinate 4,682 of JAHRHW010000298.1, forward strand.
ACATCAAACAGGCTCAGCTTGATCGAGAGGTTCTCTTGACCGATGGCCAGTAAACGATCTCCTTCAATCGGATGCAGGTAGGTGGAAAACCCTGGTACCTCGAGCTCTCCAGCTACCTGGGGATTGGCCGAATCACTGAGATCCAGGGTGATCAGCGGGTCGATCTGTTCAAATGTCACGACAAAACCCCGCTGCTGATCAAAGCGGACGGCAAACACACGTTCACCCGGTTTACCAAGACCGGAAAGTTCTGCGTGGGTCATCAACTGGCTATCGTTTTGCTGTAGAACGAATAGGCGGTTCTCAGGGTCATCATCCCGCCACCAGTTCAGTTCTGTGGTGACCACCCGCAGCAGGCCCTGGTATTCATCCATGGAAAATTTGTTCAGCAGATGACCCTCCACACTGCCGGAGGCGAGATACTGGGGTGAACCGCCGAGGCTGAATTTATGAATTCGGGTTGAAGGGGTTGGGTAGTCGTCGCCCTCCATGACCGGAAACCAGAGCCAGTTGTCATCCTCAATGCTGGCGATGTAGAGGTTATCCTGACTGGCATAGACCATGGTGCTGTTGGCCAGTACACTGGTGCTGGTCAGTTCAGCCAAAGGGTTATCCAGATCGAAAGCGAGTAGACTGACTGTGCCTGTTCCTGTGACATTTTGTGGCTGATAGATCTCGCTACAGCCACTGATCACAGTACTGACGGCGTCGATCTGTTGATCCGGATCGGTGTTGTCCGCCATCATCGGTAACAGTTGTTCAACTTCCACACTCTGCGGATCATCGATCACGCTTGTCAGATCGAGTTGGGTGGCAACCACCAGATAGACCTGCTGATCGATGCGCAGTGCATCCACATAGCCGGACTCCACGACCGTCTCCCTGATCACTTCAGGTTGTTGAGGATCGCTGATCTGCAGCAAGGTGATTTTGGTCATTCGGCTGATCCGGGGCGCAAAATCGGCACTCAGGCTTTCATCGAATTCCGCATATTCATTCAACCTACATATTGATGATCGTGTCCTGATAGGAGTTGCACAGAATTGTAAGCACCTCAGGTAACATTTTTATTACC
>JAHRHW010000299.1 GCA_019100305.1 Candidatus Thiodiazotropha taylori
TTTTTCTGCTCGGTGGCGAAGAAGAGGCCACAGATGAAGCCGCTGCCGAAGAGCCGGTGGAAGAGGAAAAGGGACCGGCACAATATCTCGATTTCAACCCCCCCTTCGTGGTCAACATGCCCGGACGCCCGAGTCTGCTGCAGATTGGCGTCAGTATCCGGGTCTATTCCGAACCGATGGCCGAGTTCATCCGGCATAACGATCCGATGATCCGCCACCATCTGCTGGACCTGCTCTCCACCAAAGATGGTAAATCCCTGAAACCCCGTGAAGCCAAAGAGGCACTGCAGGCAGAGATGCTTGAGACGCTCAACAAGGTCGTCAAGGAGTTGGAGGGTCCTGGCGAAGTGGATGGGGTCTTTTTTACAAGTTTCGTGATGCAGTAATTCAACCCGATAGGAATACAAGATGAGCGCCAATGACCTGCTATCACAAGAAGAGATCGATGCCCTGTTGCACGGTGTTGACAGTGGCGATGTCGCCACAGAGTCTGATGTGGGGGAAGAGGGTGGCACCGTTTCTTACGATTTCACCAGTCAGGATCGAATCGTAAGGGGACGCCTGCCAACCCTGGAGATGATCAACGAGCGTTTTGCAAGGCTGTTCAGAACCAGTCTGTTCAATATGCTGAGAAGAACCGCCGATCTCTCCGTGTCCGGTATTCAGATGCAGAAATTTTCAGAGTTCGTGCACAGTCTCTTTGTACCGACCAGTCTGAATATGATCAAAGTACCTCCCTTGAGAGGCAAGGGTCTGTTTGTTTTTGATCCCAAGCTGGTGTTCAGCGTGGTAGACAACTATTTTGGTGGTTCCGGTCGTTTCCATACCAAGATCGAAGGGCGTGATTTCACACCAACAGAAAACCGGGTAATTCAGCTGTTGTTGAACAGCGCCTTCGAGGATCTTAAAGCGGCCTGGAAACCGGTATTTCAGGTCGATTTCGAATACAGCGGTTCAGAGGTCAATCCCCAGTTCGCCAACATTGTCAGCCCATCGGAAGTGGTGGTCGTGACCTCCTTTCATGTGGATCTGGAAAATGGTGGCGGTGACTTTCATATCTGTATGCCCTATTCAATGCTGGAACCTATCAGAGAGCTGCTGGATGCCGGTGTGCAGAGTGACCGGGGTGAACGGGATGAGCGCTGGGAACGCTCTTTGAAAGAGGAGATTCTGGCAGCCAAGGTTGAGCTGTGCAGCAGTCTCACTGAGGTGCAGATGAGTCTCCAGGAACTCGCCGAATTACAGGCGGGGGATGTGATTCCAATTGAGATGCCTGAAGAGGTTGAAGTGGAAGCGGCGGATGTTCCGGTGTTTCGCGCCAAGCTGGGTGTTGCCGATGGTAATTACGCCTTGAAGATCAGTGAGTGGATAGTCAGCAATCAACGCAAAGGGTTGCATGATTATCTGGATATGGAGCAAGAGGCCTGAGTGGTCTGCCGGCAGTGTGGCCGGCACAGCGCAGCAGTCAAACTGCTTTCAATGGCTTAGGTTGAATCCCCAAAGAGGGTAAAAAGATGAGTGATGAGAAAACTGTAGATCCCAATGAAGCATTAGCGGATGAATGGGCTGCTGCTCTCGAAGATCAGGCGGATGGTGAACAACCAGCGGCAACGGAAGCGGCCAGCTTTGATGAGTTGACCGATGAAGCTGTCGCTACGGGCAGTGTCAATATGGATGCCATTCTGGATGTGCCGGTAACCATCTCGATGGAGATCGGACGGACCAAGATCAATATTCGGAATCTACTTCAGCTTAATCAGGGTTCGGTGGTCGAACTGGATCGGTTGGCCGGTGAACCGATGGATGTGTTAGTAAACGGCACCCTGATTGCACAAGGCGAAGTGGTGGTGGTGAATGAGAAGTTCGGCTTGCGCCTGACTGACATCATCAGTCCTTCCGAGCGGGTCAAGAGGTTAAGTTGATGTGCCGTTGGCTGCTCATTGGTCTCGTTTTCAGCAATGCCTTGATGGCTGCGGAAGAGGGCAACAAGCAGATTGGCGTCAATGTTTCGCCAATTGGTGCTGAAGGCCTGTTGAATACCTTCAGTGGCCTGTTGGTTGTGTTGGCTGTGATCGTCGGCGCCGCCTGGCTGTTCAAACGTTACGGGCAGATGTCGATGGGTGGCAAGGGCATGGTCAGAGTGCTTGGTGGTGCTTCGGTCGGTAGTCGTGAACGGGTAGTAGTGGTTGAGGTTGAAGATACCCGCGTGTTGCTCGGTGTGGCTCCCGGGCAGGTTCGTATGCTGCATCTGCTGAGTGATGAATCCCCCAGTTTCCGAGAGCATTTGCATGGATTGGAACAGCAGGAGTCGGCTGATAACCAGCAGAGTGAGCCGTCACAATGAAATACTGGGTACTCTTCATCGGATTGCTGGTCACCGGTCTGGTCGAGGCTGCACCTGGTGTGGATGCCTTCAGTGTTGCGCCCGATGGGGAAGGTGGGCAGACCTATACCCTGACCATTCAGGTGCTGCTCTTCATGACCGCCCTGACCCTGTTACCCGGGGCCTTGATGATGATGACCTCGTTTGCCAGGATCATCATCGTACTGGCAATTCTCAGACAGGCACTGGGTACTCAGAGTACTCCCTCAAATCAGATTCTCATCGGGCTGGCACTGTTTCTTACGCTGTTCATCATGATGCCGGTCTTCAACGAAGTGAATCAGACCGCACTGCAACCCTATCTGTCTGAAGAGATGAATACCATGCAGGCGCTTGAAGCAGCGGCAGAGCCGGTCAAGTCTTTCATGCTGGCGCAGACCAGAGAAGATGATCTGGCGCTGTTCGCCAGAATCGGTAATTTTGGTGAATTCAACGGGCCGGAAGAGGTGCCATTCAGTCTGTTGCTGCCATCCTTTGCCACCAGTGAACTGAAGACCGGATTCCAGATCGGCTTTCTGCTGTTCATTCCTTTCCTGGTGATCGATCTGGTGGTGGCGAGTATTCTGATGTCGATGGGCATGATGATGCTGTCACCGATGATTATCTCTTTACCATTCAAGATTATGTTGTTTGTACTGATCGATGGCTGGGCCCTGGTGTTCGGTACCCTGGCATCGAGTTTTCTGATATAGGCAGGAGGAAGATCCATGAGTCCTGACACCGTAATGGCCATCGGACAGAACAGCCTCGAGATCATCGGTCTGCTTTCAGGCATGGTGCTGCTGCCCGCCCTCGCTGTTGGTTTGATCATTGCCATGTTTCAGGCGGCAACCCAGATCAATGAGATGACCCTGACCTTTATCCCCAAACTGGTGGTCTCCGGTCTGGTGCTGATGTGGGCGGGGAACTGGATGTTACAGCTGTTGATGAATTTCTCAATCAACCTGATTGAGAGTATTCCCGAACTGATTCTCTAGGCAGAGTGTCATGCACCGGGGCTTGGTGAAAAAACATGATCTTCAGTGAAGCTCAACTCAATGCCATGATTGCCACCTATTTCTGGCCAATGGTGCGTATCAGCGCCATGCTGCTCGCCGCCCCCCTGTTCAGCTCACGCCAGGTTCCGGCACGCCTGAGACTGGTACTGATGATGATGATCGCTTTTCTGGTCGCTCCCACGCTACCTGAGATGCCACCGGCGGATGTACTCAGTCACAGCGGATTGATCATTATGCTCCAGCAGCTTTTGATCGGCGTCATGATGGGTTTCATCCTGCAAATGGTATTCGGCGCTCTGGTGTTTGGTGGGCAGGTGGTTGCCTACAGTATGGGACTGGGTTTTGCTTCCATGGTCGATCCGGCCAATGGTGTGCAGGTGCCTGTTGTCTCCCAGTTCTACCTGATTCTGGCAACCTTGTTGTTTCTCGTCTTCAACGGACACCTGCACGCCATTGAGCTGGTGGCGGACAGCTTCGTCACCATGCCAGTGGCAATGGACGGCATTTCACGTAACGGCTTGCTTGATCTGGTCGCTTGGGGCAGTCGGCTTTTTGCCGGTGGCATGATCATCGCGCTGCCGATTGTCGGTGCCATGCTGATGGTCAACATGGGCATGGGTGTGGTGATGCGCGCCGCACCTCAGCTGAATATCTTTTCGGTCGGTTTTCCCATTACCATGTTATTGGGCTTCGCGTTGATCTGGGTAAGTCTGCCCAACGCGATGTCTGTCTTCACTGATCTGCAGGATGAGGCTTTCCAGCATCTGATGCAGACACTGCGGATTGCGAGGTGAAGCATGGCTGAAAATGAGAATGGCCAGGAAAAAACAGAACAACCCTCGGCGAAAAAACTTGCAGACGCAAAACGCAAAGGCCAGGTACCCCGTTCCCGAGAACTTAACAGTATGGCGGTGACCATGGTTGGTGTCATCAGTCTGGTAGTGATGAGTGGTTCTGTCGGTGATTCGGTCACCGAGATGATGAGCGAGAGCTTTGTCATTACCCGGGAGCAGATGTTCGATATCGGCGCCATGTCCACTCGCCTTGGTGAGGGGGTAGGGCAGGCCTTTTTTGCATTGATCCCGTTTTTTCTGATGGTGATCCTGGCTGCTATCCTAAGTTCCGTTGCCTTGGGCGGTTTCTCGATCAGCGGCGAATCCATGACCCCTAAACTGAGTAAACTGAGCCTGTTGAAAGGATTGAAGCGGGTGTTTTCCGCCAAGGGTCTGGTGGAGATGTTCAAGGCGATGGCCAAGTTCGTGTTGATCGGCGGTACCACGGTGTTTCTGTTATACACCACCCTGGGGCAGTATCTGGCGTTACACAACATGGAGATCTCACCGGCGCTGCAACATCTTAACTCGCTGATTGGCTGGTCGGTGATTTTGATGAGTACCACGATGATTCTGATAGCGGCGATCGATGTGCCATTTCAGCTTTGGGATCACAAGCGCCAGCTGAAGATGACACGCCAGGAAGTCCGGGATGAGATGAAGGAGACGGAAGGTCGGCCGGAAGTGAAAGGGCGGATCCGTCAACTGCAGCGTGAGATGGCGCAGCGCCGGATGATGCAGGAAGTGCCACAGGCCGATGTGATCGTCACCAACCCGACTCACTATGCGGTGGCTTTGAAGTATGATCCGGAGACCATGCATGCGCCCAAATTGGTTGCCAAGGGTGCCGACCTGATCGCGCAGAATATCCGTAAGGTTGGTGGTGAGGCCAATGTGCCGGTTGTTGAATCACCGCTGTTGGCCAGAGCAATCTATTTCCATACTGAATTGGATAGCTTCATCCCGGCCGGTCTCTATATGGCGGTGGCCAGACTGTTGGCTTATGTATTTCAACTCAAAGCCTACAACACTGAAGGTGGCATCTATCCCGAGATGCCTGACGATATCGATGTGCCGGAAGAGTACCGGCACAGTGAATGAATTTAACCAGAGCATCGCATAAAGCGGAATAGGTAGATGGATAGCACAACAATCTTAGGCAACGTCAAACAGCTTGGGGCCCGAGGCCTGGGTGCACCCTTAGTCCTGTTGATGTTGCTGGCGATGTTGGTTATTCCTTTGCCACCGATTGCCCTGGATCTGTTTTTTACCTTCAACATCACCCTATCTCTGGTTGTGATGCTGGTAGTGGTCTATACAAAACGCCCTCTGGAGTTTTCTGTTTTCCCCAGCATGCTGTTGATCGCCACTCTGCTGCGCCTGGCGCTGAATGTGGCGTCGACCCGGGTGGTGCTGCTTGAGGGGCATACCGGTGGTGATGCAGCGGGTAAGGTAATCGAGGCATTCGGCGCGTTTGTCATCGGTGGTAACTATGCGGTCGGTCTGGTGGTGTTCCTGATCCTGGTGATCATCAAT
>JAHRHW010000300.1 GCA_019100305.1 Candidatus Thiodiazotropha taylori
GGTTTGCAGCAAGGATGTCCACACCGAAGGTCATGATTTCGGATAACGCACTGACCTATGTAGCCTCAGCAAGAACAATTGAGAGACTCACCAACGCGACAAGCGAGAGACTAGCTACCCATGGAACCACCTGGAAATTCATACCTCAGCGAGCTCCGTGGTACGGTGGCTGGTGGGAGAGGTTGATAGGACTAACTAAAAACTGTTTGAGAAAGGTCCTTGGCAGATCGTTTGTCACCCTTGTGGAACTACAGACTATAATAACTGAGGTGGAGTGCATCCTAAACGACCGACCGCTGACCTACGTATCGTCTGATCCAGTTGATGAACAGCCGCTCAGTCCGTCGCATCTACTTTACGGACGGCCAATCACGTCATTCAACCACCCGGATGAGCGCCCCGAGGAAGTCGAGACGAATGTTACACGTGACACGCTCAAAGGACGTTCACAGCGTGTACATCAGATCACCCAACACTTCTGGACCCGATGGAGGAACGAATATTTGACCTCGCTCAGGGAATTTCATCGCTACAAACGAAGGGACGGGCACAAAGCGAGGGTCGGAGACGTTGTGCTCGTTCACAAGGATTCACCGAGGAACACGTGGCCACTAGGTGTCGTTCACGAACTCTTACCTGGTGGCGATGGAGCAGTGAGAGCAGCCCGGGTTCGAATTAAAGGAGGAATCACTACCCGGCCTATCACGAAACTATACCCTATGGAGATAAACTGTGAAGATAACGTCTTATGAACTGTGATTCAGGAAAGGCTCAAGTGATTAATCATTTATTCCATAGTACACATATAATTTTCGTAATTTTCTATAATCAGTTAAATTACCAAGGTCTAGCTCAGATATGAAGTGATTACATTTTGAAGTTTGAGATTGCCTTTCCATACAGAGACTATAGTGACCTTAGTGGTTTTCAAAGCATAGACTTTACTTTGGTGGCCCGGAGTATGTTAGGATCTTGGCGCCAAAGTCTTGTTAACGTATTAGTGTTTTCCTGACGTCTTAACGTCATAACATGTTTACACGCGTTGTTATTGTGTTCCAACGTTTTTGAGTAATACAATTCATAGAGAGAAGACGTACTTTTTCTTGCGTTCAAATCCATTCTAAGATATTGGTGCCGTGACCAAAAGGATGTGTTCTAAGTTGAAAGCAGTGAGAAAAGGACACAGAGGAGCAGTTTCGAAGCTGATCAAGAAATTCGAGGAGGTGAAAGGTGATGAATCAGCGCCCGGAATCGACGAACTTTCGAACATCGCTAGTGCCCTTCAGAAAAAGCTGACAGTGATCACGGAGCTCAATGACAAGATTCTCGCAGCACTGGACGAAGAGGAGATAGAAGCAGAAATTCCCGAATCAGATGAGTACATTTTTAACTTAGAATCAACTATTCAACAAGTTAAAAGACTGATTCAAACTAGAACGTCTCGTTTAAATGTGCATGCTCATAGTTTTCCTTCTAGCCAGGACCCCGCAGCCTCAACCAGTATTAGTACGGACGCCCAGTCGTTCACCCCACAACCTCCGTTAGTTACAGGTCTGGTCAACAGCGAAAATGAGTCACAAGTACATGCACAAGAGAGCCAACGCAATGTGCCGCACATGTCTGCTTCCGTCTCTAGCTCCATATATCACAGATTACCAAAGCTAGATCTTCCAGTATTTGATGGTGATGTTTTAGAATGGCAGTCGTTTTGGGACTCATATGAATCAGCGATCCATACAAATCAATCCCTCAGTGATGTGCAGAGATTCACCTACCTCAAATCCTTGTTGAAATACGATGCCCTGCAAACAGTGTCCGGATTTGCAATTACAAACATTAATTACGGCAAAGCAGTCGCCTTGTTGCACGAGCGGTACGGACAAAAGCACAGGATTGTACAAACTTACATGCAAGCATTATTAGATCTTCCAGCGCCCATGAATACCATTTCCAGCCTACGGACTTTCTTCGATAAGACAGAAATCTACATTAGAGGTCTTGAATCACTTGATCAGATGGAAAGCTCATACGGCGCATTGCTTGTTCCTGTGATCTTAAAGAAAATACCTGACGAAATACGGAAGAACATTGCTAGAGAGCACGGGTCGTCAAACTGGTCTTTGTCTGAACTGCGAAAATGCCTGCTCAAGGAATTGAATGTCATGGAAGCCGGGAACTCTATCGTCGCTCATGCAGAAACATTGCCAACGACAGCAACTTTCTTTACAAATACCAAGCCACAGACGAAGCCGTATCATAAATCTAAACCGCCGTCGAAGTCGCAGATACAACCCAGTGGAAACGACATACTTCATTCAAAGCGAGTTTGCGCCTTTTGTAGAGGACCGCACAGTAGTGCAGACTGTACGACAATAATCGATTACACCGAGCGTATCAGCATAGTAAAGCGAGACCACTTGTGCTTCAATTGCCTTGGCCGACACAGAGTAGCAGATTGTAAATCGAAGTCAAAATGCAGACATTGCTCTAGAAAACACCATACTGGACTATGCAAAGATGCTCTTCAGAGAACTGATGCAAAGACACCAGCTCAAGACACTTCAACCGAAAATCACAACGCGAAGGAATCCAGTGCATCAGTCCAGTTGCATTCTTCTCTCACCCACTCACAGGGCCACGTGCTTTTGAAGACAGCCATTGGACCAGTCAGCTCAGGTCAAACGAGTATAGATGCAAACATTCTGCTCGACGAAGGTGCTCAGAGATCATTTATTACTACAGACTTAGCCAGAAAACTGGAGCTGGTTCCCACCGGGAAAGAAGCCTTATCCATTTCGGGTTTTGGGGACGCCAGAGGAAATATGCGAGAATTTCCGACCGCAACAGTCTATCTACAGACAGAGGCAGAAACCATTCCACTTGACGTGTTGATTGTACCAGATATTGCTGTGCCATTGAAAACATATCCAAGCAACACGAAGACCATGAGCCATTTGAAGGGACTCAAACTTGCTCATCCCGCAATGAATGATGGGTATTTTGAAATTATGATGCTAATCGGAGCCGACTACTACTGGGCTATTGTGCAAGACAGAGTCGTCAGAGGAAATGGTCCCACTGCTGTCGAGTCAAAGTTGGGGTACCTACTTTCGGGACCCATAGATGCATGCAACAAATCACCCGCCACTTCGATGATGAACATAATGACGGCACATTCTGTTGAAGAAGTCGATCTTGAAAAATTTTGGAAGGTCGAATCACTTGGCATAGAGAAAACGGAACCCGAGCAGTCTCAAAAAAGTTACTTACAAGAATACCAGAACAGTTGTATTTCCTTCAAGGATGGGAAATATTATGCCAAGTTACCATGGAGAGACAACCACTCAGTCCTACCGACAAACGAAGAAGTAGCTAAACGAAGAACACAACAAGTGATACAGCGCTTGAAACGAGATCCAGCTTTGTTGCAAGTCTACGGCGATATCATCAGCGAGCAGGAGAGACGAGGTTTTATCGAGAAGATTCCCGAATGTGACCAGCCCGTGTCGAAGATCCATTATATACCGCACCACCCTGTAAGAAAGGAATCTGCAACCACGCCAATCAGGATAGTCTACGACTGTGGCTGTAGATCGTTGCTTGACAGCCCTAGCCTGAATGATTGCTTGATGAATACCCCACCTACCTTGAATGATATTACATCGCTCTTTCTTCGGTTTCGAAGTCACAAGTACGCAGTCACCACAGACATAGAGAAGGCGTTTTTGAATATCGGACTAGCCGAGGAAGACCGAGATGCCACGAGATTTTACTGGCTCAGCAATCCTGAAGATCCTGACAGCACTCTACAGACCTATCGCTTTAAATCGGTTCTGTTTGGAGCAACGTGTTCGCCCTTCATCCTGAATGCAGTCATTTTAAAGCTCTTGAACTCTAACAAATGCACCATTACGGACATGATGCTGAAGGACCTGTATGTGGACAACATTGTATCCAGCCTGCCTAGCGAAGAGATGTTACTTGACTACTTCACAACCGGTAGAGCCATTTTCAAGGAAGCCGGATTTAACCTGAGATCTTGGGCATCTAACAGCCAAGCATTGACAGATGTGGCAAAACAAGACAACATCCAAGACAATGAGCCGGTTACCAAGGTGTTAGGTCTCCGCTGGGAAACGCAGACTGATGTCATTTCATTCCCGAACAAAGACAACGTACCCTCAGAAAAGGCGCTTATGACCAAACGCACAGTTCTGCGTCAGTCGTCCTCGACGTATGATCCTCTCGGTATTTTGAGCCCAATTACGGTTAGAAGCAAAATACTCATGCAGTCACTTTGGCAACGGAAATTTGAATGGGACGAGCCCTTACCAGAAGATGTGACCACTGTATGGACCGACATAAGCCACGACTTGTCGAAAGCGGCGAAAACAGAAATATCCAGATGCTACTTCAAGCAGGAGACTGACAGCTCGAGAGACAAAATCTTACATGTATTCACTGACAGTAGTATGAAAGCTTACGGAGCATGCGCGTACATTGTTTCCGGAAATGAATCTTCACTGGTGATGGCAAGAAATCGAGTAGCCCCGCTTAGATCGATGACCATACCCAAATTGGAACTTATGGCTGCTGTAGTCGGTGCCAGACTTTGTGATCACGTGATGAGCAACCTACAATGTACACGTGTATATCTATGGAGTGACAGTCAGATCGTCCTTAGATGGCTTTCGGCAGAGACAACGCATTCAACTTTCGTCAATAACAGAGTGAAAGACATTAAGACACTTACAGGCAATTACCAATGGAAATACTGTCCTACCGATGCAAATCCAGCCGACTTACTATCACGGGGTCTTCGCTATGACAAGTTCAGGGACAACAGTCTATGGATGCAGGGGCCTGTCTGGCTAACAGATGATGAAACATGGCCGGTTTGGGCTGCCACGGATACCACGAGCACACCCGCTGATGAACCAGATGAGCCACATATTTCAAGTGCGACGGTAGCGAACATAGCCGCCAATGACGAGAAACCTGCAGGAAACGCCAGAGTTATCGACCTTGAGAGATTCAACAGCTACGAGAAGCTTTTGCGCGTCACAGCATATGTTCTTCGATTCACCCGTAGACATGAGAAGAAAACTGGTCCACTCTCCACTACAGAGATTGACGCAGCAGCACTGGAATGGATCAGAAGCACACAGCAAACCAATTACCCAGACATTTCTCGTTGTCTACAGAATGACACTTCCAAAAAGCCCAATCTTGTAAGACAGCTGAACCTCTACATGGATGAAAGGAATCTTATACGCTGCAGAGGCCGCATACACAATGCTCCACTAGATGTCGACGCGAAGTTTCCCTACCTACTTCCACCCAAAGACAGACTCACAACGCTGATTATCGAGCATGCCCACGTTACCCATCTGCATTCCGGGTTAGAAAGTACTGTCACGTTCTTACGGCAAACATTTTGGATACCAAACATACGACAACGGGTCAGATCCGCTATTCACAGATGCACCATTTGCCGTAAGGTATCTGGACAACCATATCGTACACCGGAACCGCCGCCGTTACCAAAGGACAGACTTCGAGAATCACCACCATTCACCGTCACGGGCGTAGACTTCACAGGAGCATTATATATTAAAGGCAAGGACGGGAACCAGGAAAAGGTCTATATCTGCCTTTTCACGTGTGCAAATACGAGGGAAGTTCACCTAGAAGTGGTATCAAATCTTACAGAAGAGGCATTTCTGTTGGCGTTTCGACGGTTTGCAG
>JAHRHW010000301.1 GCA_019100305.1 Candidatus Thiodiazotropha taylori
CTAAGTATTTCGTGTTCAGGGGTTCAAGCAAGCCCTGAACGAATCAAAAGCGGACACCATGCTGGCGAATCAGAGCGTTTCTGATTATGGGGCTTTGCATTGACAGAGGGGTTCGCTGTGATCTGTTGCTGGAATTGCTGATACAACCATTTCGGGCCAGACTATTCAGGCCACTTGAATTCGTGTTAACGGGGCCTGGTGGAGACCGGCCCGGACAAGGCTCTCAACGTATAAACCAAGATAATATGCGACTGATCAAGAATGCCATAAAGACCTTAATTGCCTACTCACTCCACTATTCCGGTCTGCTGTCACTGATTAAGAACAACCGGCTTCGTGATCGTGTCTGTGTGCTGGCGTACCATCGTATTCTGCCAGATGAGCAGGCGGCAAAAACAAACTCGGCCGATGCAATCATCACTGAGAGTGGGCTGTTTCGGAAGCATCTGAAATGGTTGAAGGATGAGTTTCACATCATCGATATGCAGCAGTTACAGGCAATCCTGCTGGATAATCAACCGATGGCTGGCAACAGTCTGCTGGTCACTTTCGATGATGGTTGGCAGGACAATTTTCAGCATGCCAGGTCGGCGTTAAACGATGAGGGTGTGCCGGCAACCATATTTCTGCCCTATAACTATATCGGCAGTGGTGAGCTGTTTTGGCAGGAGGAGATGCTTGCCAGACTGACTCAATTGAATGAGAGTGAAGCGGAATCCGACAAATCCTTACTGATGGAACTCGCCGGTATTGAAGCGGGCGCTGGTAAAGAGCTGTTGCGCAGTGCGGTAACACAGCTTAAGGCCAAACCCTATCCGGAGATCTACCGGATCCTTGATCGATTGAGGGCGCATCAACAACAGAGTTCCATTGACATGAAGTCGGATGCCTACATGGATTGGCAGCAGATCAATCAGCTGGGTAAAGAGCGTATCAGCTTTGGCTCTCATGCGTTGAGTCACAGGATTCTCACCCAGATAGAATTGGATGAAGCCAGGTATGAGATCGTTGAATCCAGAAATCTGATCAAGCAGGAGACCGGCAAGGAGATCGATACAATTGCGTATCCGAATGGCAACTGCAATCCAGCCATCGAAAAGATTGTCGATGAGTCGGGGTTCCGGCTCGGGTTCACGATCAGCAGAGGGTATGTTGGCAGGGATTCAAACCCAATGGCACTACCCAGATTTAATATCCATACCAATAATTCGAGCAGTAAACCTCTGTTTCTCTGCACGGTCCTGAATATTTTTTAATTGGTGTAAACAGTCCCTCACAATGAAGGTTTTTGTTACTGACGGATACGCAAGAGCTGCCTTGGCGGTAACCCGCTCACTTGGCGCCAAAGGGCATCAGGTCTTTGTCGGATCCGAATCCGAGCGGTCTCTGGCGTCCTCCTCAAAATATTGTCACCTTGGCATAAGCTATCCCAATCCTGCCGAGGAGCCGGAAGCGTTTGTCGATTTTCTCATTGATCGCGTTGAGCAGTTTGGGATTGAGGTGTTGATGCCGGTCACAGATGTCTGTCTGTTGCTGGTTTCGAAACACAGGGCGAGATTTCCATCCACCTGCAGTCTGCCGATTGCAGATGATGCGGCGATCAATGCAGCGGCAGACAAGAATTACATCCTGGAGCTGGCAAAGTCGATCGGCATGCCAGTGCCTCAATCGCTGGTGATCGACTCCATTGAAGGTCTGGAGCAGGGCCTGAGCGGTGCCGGGCTTGAATATCCGGTTGTCTTGAAACCGGTCCGGTCCAGAGTCAAGTCTGCGAGTGGCTGGATCTCGACGGCGGTCGACTACGCTGCAGATCGTGATGAGCTGCTTGAGAAATTGGAAGCGTATGTTCCCGAGGTCTATCCGGTAATCCTTCAGCAGCGTATAAGTGGTGTGGGCTCCGGAGCCTTCTACTGCTTCAACAATGGTAGGTGTATTGCCAAATTTGCCCACTCCCGCTTACGTGAAAAACCCCCTTCAGGGGGGGTCAGTGTGCTCAGGGAGAGTCGCTTGATCGATCCAAAGGTCGATGAGTACAGCCAGAAGTTGTTGACTGCCCTGGGATGGCATGGGGTGGCAATGGTTGAGTTCAAGATCGATGAGGCGACCGGGGACGCCTATATCATGGAGATAAACGGCCGATACTGGGGATCTCTGCAGCTGGCGATCGATGCGGGCGTGGATTTTCCCGAGATACTGCTCTCCATGGTGTCAGCTGATGACCCGAAAGATCCTCCGGAGTACAAAACCGGGGTAAAAACCCGGTGGTTCTGGGGAGATATGGATCTGTTGTTGATGTATCTGCTGAAGAAGCGTGAAGCACTGAAACTGCCCGAACAACACCCAGGAAGATTGATGGCCATTCTTTCCATCCTGTTACCCTGGAGCCGCGGTCAACGTTTTGAAATATTACGTCTCAAGGATATGGGGCCCTGGTTTTATGAGAGCAAAAAGTGGATAAACACCAATTTGCTGAATCGATTGGAATAGCTCTTAACAGAGCATGGGTAAGCTGGCGAGTAAGATACCATCGACTGCAATGGCAGGTGGTCGTTGCGGAGCCAGCGAACTTGTTTGAATCAGGAAATTGTTTAGCGCTTGTCGTGAGATTTCATTGTAAAATGCCAGCACAGCGTACTATTTTATCGGATCAGGTTTAATGTCGGATATACAGAAGTTATCGAGTACATCAAAGAGCAGGGAGTTATGGAATCAGTATCTTGCTGATGCGCCCGATGCGAATTTCTACCAGCGCTTTGAGTGGCAGGAGTTGAACGAAAGCCACTTTGGGCATCAGGTCTATCCGATTGCCTGCAGTCACGAGGGCCGGATCAACGGTGTCTTACCCATCGTACTAATCAACAGCAGACTGTTTGGCCGAATCATGTGCTCGATGCCGTTTGTTAACTTCGGCGGCGCCTGTGCCGACAGCATCGAAATCGAGAACGATTTGGTCAAATATGCGATGGAGCTGGCAAACGAGTCGAAAGTGGACTACCTGGAGATGCGGGCCAGTAAGAGCTCACCTCTGGGACTTGAGGAGTCGACGAAAAAAGTTTCGCTGCTGATCAAGCTTGAAGATGACCATGAAAAGATCTGGTCCGGTTTCAAGTCAAAACACCGCACCAATATCAGGCGGGTCTACAAGAATGATATTGAAATCCGTTCCGGTCATGCAGAACTGCTTGATGATTTTTATCATGTTATGAGCCACTCCTGGCGGGATCTGGGGACGCCTTTCTACAAGAAAAGTTACTTTCAATCGCTGCTTCAATACTTTTCACCACAGGACCTGAAGATATTTGCGGTTTATATGGATGGTCAACCGATCAGTGTGGCAATGAATGGATATTACAAGCAGACTGTCGAAGGGATGTGGATGGGTACTGTCAAGGAGTATCGCAGGCTTCAGCCAACCTATGCTCTCTATTGGGAGATGATCAAAGACAGCTGTGAAGGGGGATACGGGATTTTTCATCTTGGTCGCTCAACCGCCGACTCAACCGGCGAGGCATTCAAGAAGAAGTGGAATGCGGAAACCAAGCAGCTCTATTGGCAATACTACATGCCGGACGGGTCTGAGATGCCACAACTGAATGTTGATAACGCCAAGTTCAAACTGGCAATTGACGTCTGGAAAAAACTACCATTGCCGATCGTCGGAATTATCGGGCCTCTGATCTCCAAGAGCATTCCCTAGGAATCCGATATGATGAGACACCTCTCACCAACTGGCTCGCCAATCAAGTTTTCGGAATTTGCCGGTTGGTTGGCCAACATCGCCACCGGCAGAAACCATACCGAGGCCTTGCTACAGCTCGCAAAAGGACTGCTTGGGATGGATACCGGATTCCTCTTTTCCACTGGGCGGGGAGCGATGACAGCGCTACTGGCTGCTGTGAAGCTTCAAAACAGTGGCAATGATCGTGACGAGGTAATCGTTCCCGCCTACACTTGTTACTCGGTTGCCAGCTCTGTAATCAATGCAGGGCTTAAGATTCGTCTCTGTGATATCGACCCAAGGACGCTTTCCTATGATGAGCAGCAGCTTCGTCAGATAGACTTGTCCCGGGTTGTTGCCATCGTCAGTGCCAATCTCTACGGTTTGCCAAATGACCTGCCGATGCTGGAAAAACTGGCGAAAAGCGAAGCTGTTCTGCTAATCGATGATGCGGCTCAGTCACTCAATGCAAAGATTGATGGGCGCTATCTGGGCAGTTTTGGTGATGCGGGTATTTTGAGTCTTGATAAAGGTAAAAATGTGACATCCATACAGGGTGGCTTGGCAGTAACAAACCATCCTGGTCTGGCAGAGTTACTATCCAAGGAGGTGGAAAAGCTCGATCGTCTGAGTTTTAAGCGCCAGCTCATTGAGTTCATAAAAGTAGTGATCTACTATTTTTTTCTCAACCCTTACGCCTATAAACTGCCTGCCAATATCAGTTTTTCAGGATTGGGAGAGACCCGCTTTGAGACGGATGTCGAGGTCAGCCAGTATCCAGCATTTCTTTCATCGTTAGCGACAGCTCAGTTCAACAGGATTGATCAGATCACTCAGTCAAGAACCCGGCATGGTTTCTACTATGATGAGGCTCTGCAATCCAATCAGTCGATTACCAAGATAGATCGCCTGGCGCAAACGGAACCGGCCTATCTAAGATACCCTCTGCTGGTGCATGATGAGAATCAACGTCGTGAGTTGCTTGAAGGATTTCGTGAGTATGGCATCTCTGCTTCATATCCAAAGTCATTGAGCTCTGTTGCCGAAATAGAGGGTCATCTGGTTGGTGAGCGGAGATGCCCTGCAGCTGAAACAGTGGCACAGCAAATTGTGACACTGCCTACACATGCCTATGTACGTGAAACCGACATGAATCGGATCATTCAGGTCCTGGCAGGGTTGTAACGCCGATTGGCTTACTGCCATCAGGCTCCGATCTGGAATTCAGCATGTTAACAAACGGGATAAATAGATTGAGTGATAACAGGTCCTGAAAATGGAAAAAAACAGAATAATAAGAAATCTCTTCTCGAATTGGACCGGTCTGTTGGTTTCCATCGTCGTATCTTTCTTTCTTGCCCCCTTTGTTGTACACAATCTGGGAAATGAGCTGTATGGTGTCTGGACCATTATCAATCAGTTTACAGGCTATATGTATCTGTTTGATTTTGGTGTTCGCGAGTCGGTTATCAGGTCAACATCCCATTCCCTTGCCAAGAAAGATCCGAAAGCGCTTGAAGAGATCTTGAGTGCCTCGTTTATCATCTATTTCTTTATCTCAGTTGTTACCGTTCTGATCTCAATTGTACTCGCACTCTACTTCGCTTCAATCTTCGGAGTGGAAGAGGAGGTGGCTGAGGCGGCATCGATTACCGTTCTTCTGGTTGGTGCGACCATAGCGCAGTTCTTTATTTTCAATATTTTTTCCGGCGTTCTAATGGGCCTGCAGCGCTATGATATTTTTAATGTTGTCAATATTCTGACCACACTGCTCAAGGCGGCGGCATTTGTGGTTCTGTTGAGCAATGGTTACAACATTGTCGCGATGGCTGCCAGCCAGATGGTGCTCGGATTCCTTGGCGGTCTCTACCTGATGCATGCCGCAAAGAAGATTGCGGCAGCGCATGGTGTCAGGTTCAAAGTCAGACTGAAGATCGATGCGGCTTTTCGCAAAGTGGTGAGAAAGATTGTCAACTACAGTACCTTCG
>JAHRHW010000302.1 GCA_019100305.1 Candidatus Thiodiazotropha taylori
GACGCCGCAGTAAAACGTAGGCGCCCCGAAGGGGTGAGCGCAGCGAATCAATCCCGACCTCCAGCCCACTCCCAAGCCAAGAAGACCCTCAAACCCTTTTTTTATGGCGGAGAGGGCGTTGAAGAAAAATGCAGCCCTAAATAATCGCCAATGCACGCCAATCTTCCAATAATCAAGCCCAAACAATTCAGCCATTTATCATCCACTATTGATCCACAGCGACCACTCAGTAATATTTGCGTCCATCAGCGGTCATTCGCGTTTATTCGCGGCCAACAACAGACACAGCAACACAAGAAGACCACTCGTGAAACCGGCAATCAAAGCTTTACTATTGGACATGGACGGTGTCCTCTATCATGGCGAAAAAGCGATCCCCGACGCATTGGATTTCATGCGTAAGGTTGGGGAGTTGCCCCATGCCTTCATCACCAACAATCCTATTTTGCCGCCCGTCAGGGTTGCGGATCGCCTCGAGGGAATGGGCTTCAAAAGACCGGATGAGAGACAGATCGTCACATCGGCCGAAGCGACAGCTCTCTGGCTGGCCCGACAGAAACCGGATTTCAGCTATTTTGCCGTCGGAGCCGAAGGGCTGCATCTGGCACTGCAGGAGCAAGGTCGGGAGGATTTTCAGCAGGCCGATTTTGTGGTGATCGGTGAGGGGCCGGGGATCGATTTCGAGTCTATTACTATCGGCACCAATCTGATTCTGAAGCAGGGCGCTCAACTGGTCTGTACCAATCCTGACCACAGTGTTGACGCCCATCACGAGGGCATTCATCGAGTCTTGCCTGGTGGTGGGGCACTGGTCGCGCCCTTCGCTGTCGCCACAGGGAAACAGCCGTTGATCATTGGCAAACCTCACCCACTGCTCTATGAGATGGCCGCAGAACGACTCAGGATCAGTCTGAACCATTGTTTGATGATTGGTGATCGACCGGATACGGATATTGCCGGTGCGGTCAGGCTCGGTATGAAGACCGCCCTGGTGCGGACCGGTCGGTTTGCACCGGATACCGATTATCCAGCGGAACTGCCCAGACCGGATTGGGATATCAATTCACTTTCCGAGTTGAGTCAGATACTGTTTTGTTCTTAGATAGAGACTATGCGTGACATCATTACCCTGACAACCAAGCAGCGGGAAGAGCTGGTTGATATCACCCCACAGGTCGAAGCGGTAGTACGCTCCAGTGGGGTACAGAACGGTCTGGTGGCCCTCTACGCCCAGGGTGCCACCGCAGCCATCATGATCCAGGAGAACTGGGATGACAGTGTGCAACGTGATGTTGTGGATCTGTTGCGTAAACTGATTCCTAAGGGTGTCTGGCAACATGATCAACAGGATGGCAATGGGGATTCCCATCTCAAGTCCGGTCTGGTGGGTCCATCAGAGACCATTCCCTTGATTGATGGTAAATTGGGGTTGTCCCAGTGGCAGAATATCTTCTTTTGCGAATTCGATGGCCCGAGACGGCAGCGCAGGGTGGTGTGTACGATCCTGCAGAGTCACGATTGACCCGACTGAACACCAATGGAGTGTCTTGATGTTTTCCGCAGATAACCTGGAGCCTTACTACCTCTCCCGGACCGACGTAAACCATCCATTGGCCAGCTATTCAAAGTTTGGCTTTGAGCTGGATGATGCAAGCTGGCCGTCGGTGGAACACTACTATCAGGGCATGAAATTTGAGAATCCTGACCTACGGGAGGAGGTCAGAAATGCAGATCACCCCAGCAAGGCGCAGAAGCTGGCAGCGAATAACAAGCGGTCAATCCGTAAAGATTGGAAGCAGATGCGGGAGGTGGTGATGACCCGCGCCATCTACATTAAATGCCGAGTTCACCCGGATGTGGCCGCTGCCTTGTTGGCAACCACAGCACAGAAGATCATTGAGACCAGCCAGTACGACTACTACTGGGGCTGTGGTCGTGACGGGCGGGGTCACAACACCTTTGGTAAGGTATTGATGGCGGTACGTAACAAAATAAGGGAAGAGCAGTCGGTTTAAGAAGCTCGATTAAGATTCAGCTGAGCATCAAAGGCAGTATTTCATCCAGCCAGCTGTCGATGCGCTGCTCTGTCAGCAGGTGCTGCAGATGCTGATCCAGTACCAGGCCGACAAATCGCCCATCCACAAGCGACTTTGAGCGGTTGAACTCGAATCCCTCAACAGCACTACCACCAATCAACTCAGCACCCGCTTGTTGCAGAGGTTGATACAGAAGCATCATGCCATCGACGAACCGATCGGGATAACTCTCCTGATCTCCCAGACCATAGAGGGCAATCTTTTTACCGGTTAAATCGATGGATTTCAGTTGCGGCAGGAACTCCTCCCAACTGATCTCCTCGTTGCCCGCCGTTTTTCCAGGCAGCCTGCCTTCACCATAGGTTGGCGTGCCGAGTATGAGCTTGTCGTAGGCCAGCAACTGGTCCATCTCCACCCGGTTGATATTGATCGGTTTGGCCGCCGGTTGATCCTCATGTCGGGAATTGATTTTGCGCGTGATCTTTTTTGCAATCAGTCGGGTCGTGCCCGATTCTGTACCGAAGAAGATACCGATCTTATGCATGGAGTTTCCTGTCTGTTAAGGTTGATTGGAAAAACTTTTTATGGTGCCTGAGGTTGGGCTATTACGTCGTTTGTACTCTTCAGGCAAGTGGTTGTATCTGTATCAAACCACCCTGTGACGATAGTTCAGCCGGCGTCTTCGCCTTGATTGTCAAGGCGTGCAGGGTACCGTTGCTGATCTCCTCTTTGAACAGGGCCAGGATCGGTTGCTGACGCTTCAGAATGGAGACACCGGCAAAGTCTTCACTGACCACATAGAGTTCAAAGCTGCAATCCTCACCGGCAATATCGATGACTGCCTGCGGATGGAGTGAACGCACACGGGTGACAATCTCTTCCTCGTTCATGAGTGACTCCTAATCCTCAGTGGCTGCTTTGAGCATGGGAAGCAGTTCACCGCTCTGATACATCGCCTCGACGATATCGCTGCCACCGATAATCTCGCCATTAATGAACAGCTGGGGAAAGGTCGGGAACTCCGAGACCTCGGGCAGTGCCTGCATGATCAGTGGCGAGCTGAGCACATCCACATGTGCGAATCCGACCTGGGTTGCTTTCATTACGGATGCTGCCTTGGCCGAGAAGCCGCAGCGGGGCTCCTCAGGAGTGCCCTTCATATAGAGAATTACCGGGTGGTCGCTCAACTGTTTACGAATCTTGTCTGTGGTTTTCATGCCTCTTTTCCTACTTCACGGTTGTTTGCTTTGAAACGTTCCCAGGCCTCCCAGCCACCAGCCAGGTTGTGCACATTGTTCAAGCCCATTTGGTTCAGGAAACTGCAGAGATCCCGGCTTTGATTGCCGTGATAGCAGTAGACCAATACGGCGGGATCAGTGCGACGCTGGCGAATCAGTTGGCCGATGGTCTCATCAGAAGCGGATCGTGCCGCCGGCAGACGCCCTCTGCTTTGGCTCTGCTGGTCCCGCATGTCGATGATGACCGGATCTGCTGAGGAGAGCAGGGCATCGACATCGGTAACCTCTACATCCGAATAACTCACTTGATCTCCTGAGACTCTCTTTTGCTTATAACTTACAGAGATCTCGCAAGAAGCGTTCCAATAGGGAGCGTTCCTCTATCCGATTGTTTTTAGAGAGGGTTTGAGGGATGGCTGGATGGAGTTGTCGCTTATCCTACAATCCGGTCCGGTGCTGGGGTTGTAATGCTCACAACATCAAATAACAGATGTGTAAGCTGTGGGGGAGTGCCTATCTGTTGCATGGATCACGGGGGCGGTGTTGAGTGTTCGCCAGCCGATCTCCAGCCCGGAGCTGCTCTCCAACCGGAAATCGAGCTATGAAGGGATCGTTAAACCCTGTTGGCCGAGTCGATATCAACAACCTTGCTTTTGTTTTTGTTTTTATACATCTTTCGGTCGCTGACCATGAGCAGACTATCCAAGGAATCACCATCTTCCGGATAGTAGGCGATACCGGAACTGGCTTTGAGTTGAATGGACTGTTTCTCTACCAGGGTATTGCCGATCAGTTTATTGATGACCTGCTGCTGCGCCTTTTCCAGGTCGCTACGGCTATGCACATCATCCACCAGAATAATGAACTCATCCCCACCACTTCGGCAGACAGTATCCGAGGCGCGAACGCTCGACTGCATGCGGGTCGCGGCAATCTGAAGTAATTGATCGCCGGCACGGTGGCCAAGTGTGTCGTTGATCGCCTTGAATCCGTCAAGATCGATCGAGAGAACGCCAAAGCCTGTTTTATTTCTTTTGTGATGTTCAAGCAACAGCTGCAGTCGATCCTCCAACAGCCGTCGGTTTGGCAGACCGGTCAGTGGATCTTGCAGTGCCAGTTCCAGATTTATCGCCCGGGCTTTCACCAGTGCAGCGATCAGAGTGCCGATAATCAGAGCCATAAGCCAGCCGATGGTTCGAACCGGCCAAAGTACGGTTTGATCCGAACCCCATCCATCGATTGGAATTGCAGCGATCTGCCAACTGCCGTTAGGCAGAACGATGGATTGAGTCACCGGATTTTGCGAAAACAGTGTTTCATCACCGAAGATCATCCCACCCTGAGCACCCAAACTGTCTTTACCCCTCAAGGCCAGGTTGAGCCCGTCCATCTGCTCTGAAATACCGGCAGCCTGAAACAGACTCGGAATATCGATCACAATGGATGCCAATCCCCAGTAGCTGGGTTTGTGTTCACTCAGCAGACCGGTGATACCTTTGCGGGTATAGATGGGGGTGCGGGCAATGAACGCGGTGCCGCCCTGAACAAGATTCACCGGCCCGGCGACGACAGTACTTTTTACCTCCATCGCCCGCTTCACAGCTGGCCACTGTTTGCTGTTCTTTTCATACTCCAATCCCAGTGCCGATTCATTGCCGGCCAGCGGGAAGATGTGGGTGATAATGTTATTTTTAGCCAGGCCGATATTGCGGATATTGCGTCCCTGGGTGAGGATTTCGCTGACCAATTGGGAAAAGTTGGGCTCCTCAACCTCAGGATGGGTGGCCACATAGGCGATCAAGCCACGGGTCAGGTGCAGTGTGGAGTTGAGTTCACCCTCCAGTCTTGCTCTCAGGGTTGAGACTCTTTCCACCACGTCGGAGCGTTCATGTTCCTGGTTCTTTGAATCCAGGAGATAGACGATCACTTCCGTCGTGGCAGCTACCACCAGGAAGAACATAATGCCTGAGATTATCGCCAGGGAGTGTTTTCCCTTTGGCATCGGTGAGGCAAGATTCAAGCGTGTAAACCTCTTCAAACTACACAATCACAGTGCTGCAATTATAACATATGGTCTCTCCATAAGCGTTGATTCCTGGACCCTGACAGTGTGGAAAACTACCTTGACTTTGAGAATATCGATTCACTGCCGAAAATCATGCCTTTAAGGTGTTCATCTATCTCAGATTCCTGATAACTCAGTTGATCAACAACCTAACAGTGAGGTGGGTTTTGCAAGATACAGGAGACCGGGAAGCTCTGAAAATCACCATCCATCCGGTGACTTCTGGCGCTCATTCACTTCACCACTGCGCTGGTGCTAGACTGGCTGCAGAAATGAGGCAAAAGGCGGAGACTGAGGGTGGACAAAAGCACAAAGATTCAGCACTGGCACCGACAAAATCGGCTCTGCGTCGCTGAATCTTTG
>JAHRHW010000303.1 GCA_019100305.1 Candidatus Thiodiazotropha taylori
ATCGGAGAGACCGTCTGTTTTGCACTCTTCGGCAGAACCTTTTCATTGGGACCTGAAGAGTTGACCAAAGTCATCCGCTGGGGTGAAACCCATTGCGAGGCGCAGCTTGAATTCACCTGCGGAGATGGGGTGCGCTACAGATTGGAGCGCTTTCTCGATGATAGCGGAAATCATAGTGCCCGCCTGGCCCCTGCTGGTGTCAACGATGAGGATCAGGTGGTACGCGGAATTGAGCAGGTGGCTGACAGAATCTATCAGCTAATCGGCTTCGAATACGAAGAGTTTGTCGAATCCTTCTATCTTGCTCAGCGGGAGATCACAACCCCCCATCCACACAGTTATGCCGTCAAGACCATGGCTGGACTGGTGACCCTGGAGTATTGTGATGCGGCCTGTCAGGAGGATCGGGATGATGCTGAAGAGGCGTTGAGCCAACGACAGCAGGAGCTGGATGGATTGCAACAACAGATGGTTGAGCTGGATATCGACCCGGCACTGATGCCAGGCCTGGAGAGTGAGCGTCAGACGATTGCCCAGCGACTTGATCAGACTAAACAACTGACGGAAGAGCTGGATACGGCATCCTCGGCCTATCAGGACGCCATGCCGATGCGTGCCAAATCGACTTCCAAGGCTGGCAGCGCAGGATTTTTCAGCCTGCTCTTTTTCCTGCTTGCCGCCGTTGCCGGTGGTGCCTGGTACATGCTGACCAATATGCCGGAGCATGAGTTGTCAGGCCGTTTGAATGAGTGGCTTGCGCAGATGGTTCCAGACTGGGGTGAGGCAACACTTCCCTGGTTGCTATATGCAGCGGCTGGTGCTGGGCTGCTGTTTTTGATCTTTCTGATTCGTCGCGGGGCATTGAAGAGTCGAGTCGCAGCCTATTCAGAGACCGCTTCAAGCCTGGCTGACGTCCTCAATCGGTTGGATGACGTGCCATCAGACGTTGTGCCTGATGAGGTACAGGATGCGGCTACGTCTGCTGCTGAAACCGATCAGGAAGAGACCGCTACCGATACCGCTGACGTTGAAGAGACTCAAGCTCCCGCGATTGTTGATCGTGCCGCGCGTAGCCGGTTGGTCTCCCGGGTCACTGATTGGTCAGCCTCGGTTGCGGAAGTTCGGGATAGTGTTGCCAGTGAGTTGGACCAGCTGAATGGCAACTTGGAACAGTTCCGATTGCGTGCCGATGAGCTCAATCAGTCGATTGGCATAGAACAGGAACGATTGGATCGGGCGGCAAGACTCAAAGAGATGATGGCGAGTCTGAATGAGAAGATCGATGATCGAAAGCAGTATATACAGACCTGCAATCTGGCTGATGAGTTGATTCGGGGAACCACCCGTGAAGTCTCACACCAGTTTAATCGTAAACTGCGGGGATTGGTCAGTAAGACACTACCGCTGTTTACGGAGAATCGATATGAGCATCTGCAGATCGATGATGACCTGACAGTACGAGCCTTCTCCAGCGAGAAACGGGATTTCATGGATTTGGATGAGATCTCCAGCGGAACCCAACGGCAGATTATGTTGGCAGTAAGATTGGCACTCTCCCAGGAGCTGGTCGCTCGTGCCGTCAAAGGGGGACAGTTTCTGTTTCTTGATGAGCCTTTTGCCTTCTTTGATGAAAAACGGACCCGTAGTTCACTGACCGTGCTGCCGACGCTGAGTGAAGAGCTCAATCAGATCTGGATTGTTGCGCAGGATTTTGCAGATGATCTGAAATTCGATCTACATATTCAATGCGACCGGGATACTGATCAGCTGCCGGTGGCATAGAGTTGAGTGTCAAAACTACCAGTAAAGCAGGTTATCACCGAACTTTCTGATGCCCTGGCGACTCAGGGCCGGGCTGTGTTAAGTGCACCGCCCGGCTCCGGCAAGACAACCCTGGTACCCCTCGAACTGCTGAACAGTCCCTGGCTGGACGGAAACACGATTCTGTTACTCGAACCAAGGCGTCTCGCCGCTCGGGCGGCCGCCGCCAGAATGGCCAGTCTACTGGGTGAACCGATTGGTGAACGAGTCGGTTATTCAATTCGTCTTGAGCGAAAAGTTTCCCGCAACACACGAATTGAGGTGGTGACTGAGGGAATTTTGACCCGCCGGTTACAACGGGACCCGGAACTGTCCGGGGTGGGGCTGGTGATCTTCGATGAATTTCATGAACGCAATCTACACAGCGACCTCTCACTTGCTCTGACGTTGGATACACAGCAGAGCTTGCGTGAAGACCTGCGTCTGTTGGTTATGTCAGCTACCCTCGATCAGCAAGCTGTGAGTAGCTTACTGCATGATGCTGCCGTGATTCAGGCGCAGGGGCGGCAGTATCCGGTAACCCATCACTACCTTGATCAGACAGCAGACAGACGCAACATTGCCGAACAGGTTGTCAGGGCAATCATCAGGGCGTGGCAGGATCAGCAGGGCGATGTGCTGGCATTTCTCCCTGGAGTCGGTGAAATCCGTAGAGCTCAAAAGCTGCTCGAAGCAGAGATGAAAAACCAAACCCAGCCTGTTCTTATCTCTCCCCTGTATGGAGATCTTGCAAAGGAGGATCAGGATCGCGCCATACTCCCCGATCCACACAACAGACGCCGTATTGTACTGACCACCTCGATTGCGGAAACCAGCCTGACCATCGAGGGTATCACGGTGGTGGTCGATGGTGGTTGGTCCCGTATGCCTCGGTTTTTACCGGCGCTCGGATTGACGCGATTGGAGACAGTTCCGGTTTCAAAAGCCGCTGCAGATCAACGTGCCGGTAGGGCGGGTCGCTTGGGTCCCGGGGTCTGTTATCGCGTCTGTAGTGAGTCTGCCTATAATCAGTCGTTACCCCATCACCCGGCGGAGATTTTGCAGACCGACTTGGCACCAGTGGCACTGCAACTGGCCAGCTGGGGAATTGCAGATCCAGCTCAGTTGCAGTGGCTTGACCCGCCTCCAAAGGGAGCCTTCTCACAGGCTGTGACTCTGTTACAGAGACTTGGTGCGGTCGACCAGCAGGGAATGATCACAAAACTGGGCAGACGCATGGCTGAGTTACCTACCCATCCGCGTCTGGCGCATATGCTGATTCATGCTCCGGAAGATCAGTTGCAACTGGTGAGCGATCTGGTGGCTCTGATTACCGAGCGGGATCCTTTATCGACCCGAGAGGATGGGAGTGATTTAGCCTTGAGACTCGCTCTGTTGCAGCAGTGGCGGGAGAGGAACCTCTCAGAATCCCGGTATAGAACGGCATGCCGCCAGCTTGACCGGATCAGTAGGGATTGGTTGAGACGCTTAAGCCATAAAGGGGATGCCAAGTCCCATGGTCTGTTATCGGTAGGGGAACTGCTGGCTCTGGCATTTCCTGATCGGATCGCACAACGATCCGCACATGGTCGTTACAAATTGGTCACCGGTCGCGCGGTGCGACTTGCGGAAGATGATCCATTAGCCGGGGAAGAGTATCTGGTCGCTGTTCAATTAGATGCCGGGCAAAATGAAGGGCGTATCCGTCTTGCCGCATCCTTCGATTTGCAGGCGTTGCATGGCCTGCCCGAAATCGCGCTCGAAGAGAGGTCGGTTATTTGCTGGGATCGTAAGGAAGAGCGCGTAAGAGCCACATCTGAGACCTGTCTGGGGGCTTTGGTCTTGAGTCGGAATAAACTCACCAATGCCGATCCGGATGCCGTCAGGAATGCCATGATTGAAGGGATACGGACAATGGGGATCGAGGTTTTACCCTGGTCCAGGAGCGTGCGCCAATGGCAACTCAGAGTGACATGGCTGGCGGCCCGTCTGAATGAGCCGGAGTGGCCGGATTTCTCGGATCAGTGGCTCTATGAAAATCTTGAGAGTTGGTTAACACCATGGCTTGAAACGATTCAGACCAAACAGCAGTTGCAGCGCCTGGATCTGCAAGCAATTCTGCTGGCCCGGCTCTCCTGGGATCAGCAACAAACCTTAAAGTCACTGGTGCCAACGCATCTTACCGTTCCCAGTGGTTCAAAAATCCCGTTACGATATAGCGCCGATGAAACACCGGTGTTGGCAGTAAGACTGCAAGAGCTGTTTGGATTGAATGACACCCCAAGGATCTGCCAGGGCAGGGTACCGGTGATGTTACACCTACTCTCTCCGGCACAGCGGCCGATACAGATCACTGATGATCTTGCCGGGTTTTGGCAAAGAACCTATGCTGAGGTAAAAAAAGAGCTGAAAGGTCGATATCCTAAGCATTATTGGCCAGATAATCCTCTGCTTGCTGAAGCAACTCGCAGGGCGAAGCCCCGTAAGTCGGGCGGTGGTGGTTGAAGGTCAAGCTAAGCTTGGGTTTAAGGGTTAAGATATCGGAATAGCACAAGATGTGGTCAGAGTTTTGGAATAGATATAGAGGCCAGTTCAATCAGGCGCCCGACCGGGAGTCTGAACAGTCGATTGTCAGATTGATAATCGCTTTGGTCATGTGCCTTTATATTGTCTATGTCTACCTGTTCATACCCTCGGAAACTACTTCCACACTGGTGCCACTGGCGCTGCTCTATACTCTCTGCAGCTTGATCATCATCATGGTGATTGCATGGAAGCCCCTTGTTTTCACTGTCCGTCGTACGATCACCATGTCATTCGATGTCAGTATGATTACCCTGGCGATGTGGATCGGTGGTGAAACCACCTCGATGCTCTATGTATTCTATCTTTGGATCAGTCTGGGAAACGGATTTCGTTTTGGTACACCATCTCTCTATTTCACAAGCACACTCTCCACGCTTGGATTTGCTTCCGTTATATTGATCAGCGACTTTTGGAAAGAGCAACCGGTTCTGGGTATTGGACTGTTACTCGGATTATTGATTACAACACTCTATGTGGCTCTATTACTGTTGCGGATAGAGCGTGAAAAAAGGCGCGCTGAAGCATCGAGCCAGGCAAAGAGTCGTTTCCTGGCCAACATGAGCCACGAAATACGCACTCCTTTGAATGGTGTGGTCGGGATGACCGACCTGCTTGCAAGAACACCAATGGGATTGGAGCAACGAGAGATCATGTCGACCATTCAGGCATCTGCTGAGACACTGCTCAATCTAATCGAGGAGATTCTTGATTTTTCCAAGATTGAGGCGGGTAAGGTTGAAGTAAAGCTTGCTGACCAAGACCTGTCCGAGCTGACGGACAGTGTGATATCAATGATGAAACCGACAGCCGATACCAAAGGTATCGAGCTGAATTGCTGGATAGACCTGGATATCTCTCCGGTAATCAAAACCGATTCCAAGCTGCTTCGGCAGATACTGATCAATCTGTTGAACAACGCTATCAAATTCACCGACCAAGGCGGTATCGTGCTGAAGGTGACGCCTTACACCTCAGGAGATAGTGAAGATCGTGTTCCTAGATTGATGTTTGAAGTCATAGACACAGGTATCGGCATTTCTGAGGCTCAGCAAAAACGAATTTTCGAATGGTTTGAACAAGGGGATGATTCTGCAACCCGTCGTTACACCGGAAGTGGCCTCGGCACAACGATTACCAAACAGTTGGTCGAGTTATTGGACGGAACCATCGGGCTGGAGAGCCGTTTGGGGGAAGGCAGTCGGTTCTGGTTTCAGATACCAGCCATTACCAGTGACAACCCCATTGACATAGAACGCTTTCAAGACGCTAGAGTATTATTGTTCACCGATCTCCTGTCTGAAAA
>JAHRHW010000304.1 GCA_019100305.1 Candidatus Thiodiazotropha taylori
TATTGGGTACCCGGAACGCAGTACGGGGTTTCATGGCTTTGAGCCGCTCATCGAAGTTGTCCACATCGATTTCCAGCATCTTGCGGTCAGCGACTGGGGGAAGTGCCTCTTCGGGTTTTCCCGAGAGGTCCGCCATAACGCCCATGATGAAGGGCAACTGAATCACTTTTTCAGCACCATAGAGCTCCACGTCATACTCTATCTGTACCCTGGGGGCTCGGTTTCGGGCTATGAACTTCTGGCTGCTCTCTTTTGCCACGGTCTACCTCTCTTTAATGTGCTCTGTACCTTAATCGGTATGTTTGTTATCTACTTAGGGCTTATGCCCGGATCCTCAATCTATCTATCTTCCTGCTTCCACAGGAAATCGAAATGGGAAGAACCACCTGGTGCCAGGTCCTGGACAATTTCATAGAAATCCATTTTCACCAGTCGCTTTGCCCGGTCCAATAGCAATGGGATCGGGCTGGATGGTTCATTTTTCTCGTAATATTGAGTAATACGCTCAAGTGTCTTGATTACGTCATCGCGATTGTTGATCGTACCTGGGGCGGCAGATTGGTTCTGTGGCGCCGCTGCAGACCCGTCGGGAGCTGTTTCTGATGCCTCAGAGGCACTCTCCAGGCCGCAGCGCTGCGCCACTTCATCGGCTATCTCCTTCAACAGCTTAACAAGGGTGCTGAGATTCGGTGCCTGGTCAACTCCGACCAGTTCATTCAGGCGGGATTCGATACCCACCACGGTCTCTGCTGAGGCTGTGATCAGGTCCAGCGTGTGTTGGTTATCTTCATCGCTGGCCTCCCGAAAAGCTGCATCGACCTGGTCCAGAGACAACTCCTGAGAATCACCTTCAGAGGCTTGCAGATTACCGTTGGCGATCTGAATATCCCTGAAACTGAAATTTCCCATGACAGTCGAAGAGACCACTGGGATCTTATTGATGCCGGCCAGGTAGTCGAAGGGATCGCAGATATTGATCAGAGTATTGATCCTCAGTGTTGGATCATTATCGTCATCCGGATCGAGTTGGGGATGGACTGAATCCCAGTAACCATCCAGATAACCTTTTATCAGTGCCAGGCCATCGGCCAGGCCACTAAAGCCGTCGGTATGAATCAGTGCTCGGGTCAGATGAATGGCAGCCCGCAGATCTCTGCTCTTGCCTGCCACATCGAGGGACTTTTTCTTCAGCTCCCGCCAATCCGGGTCTTCGGCAGGGATGATGGTATCGCCGAACTGCTGCTCCTCTTTACCTTCGGCAGCTCTTTCCATCTCGCCAAACAGGGGATCGTACTCCAAATCGGAACCGGCAGGCTCATCATCAGATACTGCACTGAGAAGTTGGTCTAGATCGAGTGTGCCAGTCAAGCCTGAATCCCCCCTGGGTTTGCACTGCGATGCTTCTGCAAACCTGAAACTGAGTTGATATTAAAAGTAAACATACCTGTCAAACTGATTTTTTGGTTATTTATGCCTGACTCCCTATCGGTCCGTCAGGTCGTTTCGTTTTGTGATCTTACCCTTTCATTGGGTAGGTTTAGCACAAAACCCTTGTACTTGATACTACACGATAAACAAGTGAACACTAGTGAAATAATACCAACCTATGTTGTTGATACTACCCCGATAGTGATCAGCTTATCGTCTGCCTGGCATAATGATTTAGTATCGCTGATCAGCACAGCAACGATTACAGTCGTCGGTACCAGGGTATCCTGACCTGATTGCTGCGCCGACTGCCTACGATTGGCACCAGTCCAAGCTCAACCAGAGTTTCCAGTTGTTCATCCGTAAACAGGCTTTCTGTACAAGGTTGCAGGTGGCTTTCACGCTCTTTGCGATAGGCAAAAGAGGGGCAATCGGCGAGTGCCGCAGCATCCTGCTGCTGCTCCGACTGATTGTCCGCTGCCAGCTGGATGGCCAATGCAAAAGCGGGATTGCCCCAAAGCAGTTCATCACTGCACCATTCATCATCAAGCTCTTCAAACTGGAATGATTCCACAGGATCATACTGTGCGCCATAGGGCAGACGCATTAAAATCCGCGGCAGCGCCAGACTGACATTCGTCGCTTCACCGCTTTGTTGAAATGCTTTCCATGGCTCAAGGGCCTCAGGGCCAGAATCCGCCGTGGATAGGAGCTTGCCTGCAGTTGCTGCCAGCAGCTGAGCATCCAGGAGCGTGCCCAGTGCCGACAAACTTTTGAGCAGATCAATATCTTCAATTGAGGAATTAAAATAATGATCACATATTAGAATAAACTTCTGTTCTGATAGTTGCTTTTCGTGGAAACGCTCTAATAAGGGTCGATAGTGATCTGATTGTTTGAATCCGAGCTCACTCTGAGTAGCGAGTTGCCACTCATCCCTGGACAGATCTACTATGAAAACCTCATTCAATTCGTCAGATTCCAGATTGCGAACCAGCCAGTCCAAGCCACGCCAGTTCGACTCCAGGGTTTGAAACTCGGGATGGTGTATGACTTTTTTTAGCAGACTGCTCTGGGGCCCGCTGTGATCAATGTCCTGGGCAGAACTTTCTGCCGTCTGTTGCTTGAGTGAACCGTCAATCAGGCGTCCAACCACTGACTCGACCATTGTGCGGTTCGCGTTGGACTTCCCTGCATCTGATGATGGCGTTGTGGTGGCACCATCTCCCAGCAATCTTGACAATGTCTGTTGATCTGACTCCTTCTGTCCATTGGACTCGGAATGAGTTTCGGTATCGGTTTGCTGTGGCTTTATCAGCTCATCAGAAGAACTATCCTGCAGTTGAGGCAGCTGTTTATGCAGCTCATCCGGATGGAAATCATCCAATCTGCTGAATCTGAGCCGCAGTGGATCTGTCAGATCACTCAAGTGAATATTCAAACAAGGTTGCATCTCACTGAGCAGATCATCGAAATTGTCGAGATCCACCTTGCTTACGCTTGGGAGTGCATTGAATTGCGGATCGGACGTGTCCCGGTTACCAGAAAAACAACCCAGGAGTATGAATTTCAGTCGCTGGCTGTCGCCACTGCCACCATCTCCGCCATGGTGCTTTTTTCCAAGTTCAACCGATAGATTTAATCGTTGTGCCATATCGATTACACCTTATAGTGAGCGGATCCTGTCATTTAGGCAGGTTTCGAGGCTTATGGGGCCGGCTGCTTATTACCTGATTTACCGCCTGGACCATCAGTATCTTCCCGAGTCTGAGAGACCAGATCAACCACTGTGACAAAGTACCGTCATGATTTCATTGACCCCAGTGGCTCTGACACACATACTTTATCTCAAATAGCTACAATTACCATCTCGATTTGGCAGTGACCAATAAAATGCTGAACCGGGGTGTTTTCTCACTAGTGGCATAAGTTAAAGCCTGTTTGTCAGAAGAGAGTCTTTTTCTTTGCTATGATTGTTCGATTGGGTAGGAGTCTTGAATGGCGTTTACACAGAGTAACCGGCAGTTACAGATAAAAACCCCGTTGGGTCCAGACGAACTCTTGATTCTTCGCATGGAGGCGAGAGAGGAGTTGGGGCGACTGTCTGAGTTTACTGTAGATCTGTTGAGCGATAATGAAGAGATTGCTCATGACGATCTGTTGGGTAAACAGATGACTGTGCAGATGGATCTGGTGGATGGCGGAAAGCGATATTTTAACGGCTTTGTCAGCCAGTTCACCCAGATAGGTCATATCGCCTATTTTGCCCACTATCGGGCCACCCTGCGTCCCTGGTTTTGGTTTTTGACCCGCACTTCTGACTGCCGCATATTTCAGAATAAAAAAGTCCCCGATATTATCAAAGAGGTATTTCAGGACAACGGCTTCAGTGATTTCGAAGATAAGCTGAGCGGCTCGTACCGGGACTGGGAGTATTGTGTTCAGTATCGGGAGACCGACTTCAATTTCATCAGCCGATTGATGGAACAGGAAGGCATCTACTACTACTTCGCCCATGTGGATGGCAAGCATACCCTTGTGATGTGCGACGGATACAGCTCGCACAGTCCTCTCGAAGCTTATGCAGAGATTCCCTATCTACCGCAAAGTGAACAGGGGAGTACCCGCTGGAAAGACTATATCCACGCCTGGAAATTCACTAAATCTGTCCAACCGGGCAGTTTCGCCCATACGGATTACAATTTCACCAAACCCAAATCGGATCTGTTTGCCACCGCACCGCTACCCAGAAGTCATCCCCATGCGGAGTATGAGATCTTCGACTATCCGGGTGAATACGAAGAGTCGGGCGATGGCGACAGTTATGCCCGCCAGCGCATTGAAGAGATCCAGAGCGGTCACGAAGTGCTTGAAGGGGAGGGGATTGCAAGAGGGATTGCCAGCGGCGGACTGTTTACCCTGACGGAACATCCCCGGGGTGATCAGAACAGGGAGTATCTGATTACCGGAACCACCTGTATTCTCCACTCAGATGCCTTTGAAACGGTGCCGGAAATTGCTGAAGAACCGATCTTCACCTGCGAATTCAAATGTTCGGTGAGCAAAGAGAATTACCGCAGTATCCGCACTACTCCGAAGCCGATTGTTCAGGGTCCACAAACTGCCGTGGTAGTAGGTAAAGCCGGCGAAGAGATCTATACGGATGAGTATGGCCGGGTGAAGCTTCAGTTTCACTGGGACCGCTACGGTGGAAGTGATGAAAACAGCTCATGCTGGGTCAGGGTATCGCAGATCTGGGCCGGTAAAAACTGGGGAGCGATGCATATTCCGCGGATTGGCCAGGAAGTGGTGGTGGAATTCCTTGAAGGGGATCCGGATCGCCCGATAGTCACCGGGCGTGTCTACAATGCCGATCAGATGCCACCCTATGGACTGCCTGCAAATATGACCCAAAGCGGCATCAAGAGCCGCAGCACCAAGGGTGGTTCCGGAGAGAACTTCAATGAAATCCGCTTCGAGGACAAGAAGGGGGATGAACAGGTCTATATCCATGCGGAAAAGAACCAGGACAACGTGGTGGAGAACAATGAGACCACCAGCGTTGGCGTCAATCGCACTGAGACCGTCGGCAATGACGAAACCATCGACATCGGCAATGATCGGACTGAGACGGTTGGCAACAATGAAAATATCACCATTGGTGTCAACCGAACCGAATCCGTAGGCAGTAATGAAACTGTCTCCATCGGCGCTAATCGCAGCGTCAATATCGGCAGTAACAAGAGTGAAACCATCGGCATCAACAAGACTGAAACCATAGGCGCCGCCAAGGCTTTAACCATCGGTGCCGGATATCAGGTGACGGTCGGTGCCGGAATGAATGAAACCGTCGGTGCCTCCAAGGCAATGCAGGTTGCGTCAAATGTCAGTGAGGATATCGGTGCTGGCCACGCTGTCAATGTGGGTAAGGATCAGGCTGTCACTGTTGGCAAGAATCAAGCTGTTACAATCGGCGAAGATGGCTCGATTACAGTCGGTAAGAATCTGGTGATCGAGGCAGGAGATTCGATCACGATCAAGACAGGCAAAGCATCCATCACCATGAAAAAAGATGGCACGATTGCTATTCAGGGTAAGGATGTTACCGTCAAAGGTTCTGGTGCGATCAATGTTAAAGCCTCTAAAAATGTTGTTGTAAAGGGCAAGAAGATCCTGCAGAACTAATCCAAATAAATTTTCACAAATGACGCAAATGA
>JAHRHW010000032.1 GCA_019100305.1 Candidatus Thiodiazotropha taylori
CTCTATCCAGCTGTTGGTAGGCGGGGAGTAGTTCTGCCAGCTCTTCCGGTGTGTGACCGTCCTTGCTTGCTTCGCCACTGGTATTAACCTGCAAGCAGATGTTCAGCGGCGACATCCCCTCCGGGCGCTGCTGACTGAGGCGGGTGGCGTGTTTCAGACTGGCGACGCTGTGTATCCAGTCGAAGTGTTCGGCAATCGGCCTGGTTTTGTTGCTCTGGATGCGGCCGATGAAATGCCAGCAGAGGTTGAGATCGGCCAGCTGCTCGATTTTGCTGATCGCCTCCTGCAGATAGTTTTCACCGAACATTCTCTGTCCCATGGCGGCCAGTACGCGTATCTCTTCGCTGCTGCGGGTCTTACTGACGGCCAGCAGCTCCACAGAGCCGGTATCCCGCTGACAGGCCGCAGTCGCTCGTTGAATGCGCTGCTCTACAGCCTCGAAGCGTTGTTGCAGCTGTTCGGGATTTGATACGGTGTTGTCTGTCACGTTGCTCTTCGGGCCGATGCCCTATTTGCGGGGCTAAAAGTTAATTGTCAGGCGGTTTGGTATATCATTAATCCCGTAGCACGTTCTACATTGCAAAGTGCGGTCAGGCGGATGCCATTTCAAGTCCAGGCGCCGGTTAAATATATCGGTCTGGATGTCGATAAGGGGATAATGGCCGTCCGGCTGGAGATAGAGTACCACGATTTGCGATCAACAATGGTAGGCTTCACAAGCCTGATTACAACGGGGGAATGAATGGATATCGCTGAACTATTGGCCTTCAGTGTCAAACACAACGCATCAGATTTACACCTTTCTGCTGGTTTGCCGCCAATGATCCGTGTCGACGGAGACATTCGCCGCATCAACGTTCCGGCACTTGAGCATAAGGTGGTGCATGCCCTGGTGTATGACATCATGAACGACAAGCAGCGAAAGGATTTTGAAGAGTTTCTGGAAAACGACTTCTCTTTTGAGATCCCTGGCCTTGCCCGTTTTCGTGTCAATGCATTCAATCAGGCCCGCGGCGCATCTGCGGTATTTCGTACCATTCCCTCCAAGGTTTTGACCCTGGATGATCTAGGCTGTCCTCAGATCTTCAGGGACATTGTCGATGTGCCGCGTGGGCTGGTGTTGGTCACCGGGCCGACAGGTTCCGGTAAGTCGACCACCCTTGCCGCCATGATGGACTACAAAAACGACAACGATTACTCCCACATTCTTACCATTGAGGATCCGATCGAATTCGTTCACAGCAGTAAAAAGTGTCTGATCAATCAGCGTGAGGTGCACAGGGATACCCTGGGTTTTGCCGAAGCCCTGCGTTCTGCACTGCGTGAGGATCCGGATATCATCCTGGTAGGTGAGTTGCGTGACCTTGAAACCATCCGTTTGGCGCTGACAGCGGCCGAGACCGGTCATCTGGTGTTCGGTACCTTGCACACCAGTTCGGCGGCTAAGACCATCGACCGTATCATCGATGTGTTCCCGGCCGGTGAGAAGTCGATGGTTCGCTCAATGCTCTCCGAGTCGTTGCGTTCGGTGGTCGCCCAGACCCTGCTGAAAAAGATCGGTGGTGGCCGAATCGCGGCCTGGGAGATCATGGTGGGTACACCGGCGATCCGAAACCTGATCCGTGAGGATAAGGTGGCGCAGATGTATTCGGCGATTCAGACCGGTCAGGCTGCCGGTATGCAGACCATGGATCAGGCGCTGAAAGAGCTGGTGCAGAAGGGTGTGGTCAGCCGTCTGGATGCTAAAGCCAAAGCGCAGAACAAGGATCAGTTTTAGTCTGATGTTGTATCATTAATACAACCAGGATTAACAACTATTCTTAATAAAGGTAGCAACCCTGGGTCGATTGAAATCGTCTCAACAGACCCCAGGCTACCGACTCAACGGCTGACGCTGTGATCAGCCTATGAATACGAGTGTACAGAGGACAAGACTATGGAACTGAACACACTCCTAGCCATGATGGTCAAGAACAAGGCCTCGGATCTCTTCATTACCGCTGGGCGGGAGCCTTCAATCAAGGTCGATGGCAAGATTCATCCGGTCAATAAGACTGCATTGACAGCCCAGCAGACCAAAGCCCTGACCTACAGCATCATGACGGATGCCCAGCAGAAAGAGTTCGATGAAACCCACGAGTGTAACTTTGCCATCAGTGCGAAAAAGATCGGCCGGTTTCGTGTCAGTGCATTTGTCCAGCGGGATGCGGTGGGCATGGTGTTACGCCGTATAGAAACCAATATTCCAAGTCTTGAATCCCTCTATCTGCCCACAGTGCTTCAGGATCTCTCCATGGCCAAGCGTGGTCTGGTGATCTTCGTCGGGGCAACGGGTACCGGTAAGTCGACTTCTCTGGCCGCCATGATCGGCTATCGGAACAAGCGTGGGGACGGCCACATTATCAGTATCGAAGACCCGATCGAATTCATACATGACCACAATCAGTGCATTATCACTCAGAGGGAGGTCGGAATCGATACCGAGTCCTATCAGGTGGCACTGAAAAATACCCTGCGTCAGGCTCCTGATGTGATACTGATTGGCGAGATTCGAACCCGGGAGACCATGGAACACGCGATCACATTTGCAGAGACTGGACATCTCTGTCTTTCAACCCTGCATGCGAACAATGCCAATCAGGCGCTGGACCGGATCATCCACTTCTATCCAGAGGATCACCGGGAACAGATCTTCATGGATCTTTCGCTGAACCTGAAGTCGATCGTGGCGCAGCAACTGATACCAAAAGCGGATGGTAACGGTCGGCGTGCAGCGATTGAGGTCTTACTGAATACACCTTTGGCTTCGGAATTGATCCGTAAAGGTGAGATTCATAAGCTGAAAGAGCTGATGAAGCGATCGAACGAACACGGCATGATCACCTTTGATCAGCACCTCTATCGCCTCTATGAAGAGGGAGTGATCAGCTACGAAAACGCACTGGCTCATGCTGATTCGGCCAATGATGTACGCCTGATGATAAAACTCGGAGCCAGCCAGACCAGCGATTCGCTGGTTGATGGACTCGACGGTATTACCCTGATGGATGGAAAGGGTTAATGATATCAGTCCGCAAACAAACGCCCGTAACAATGGTCAGGCAACGGCGTTTATTTGCGGACCAATATTACGAAAGGTCCAATCAGTTAAGCGGCTAAGGCATGAAAGCCTCAGCTAATTGATACTGCTTTTCAGATTCGTTGGCCAACCCACCTTCATTGTTCAGAATCATTTCGCAGTTCTTCGCCATGCGTGCCTGCATGGCGGCGCGCCAGGCACTCTTGCTCTCATCAGGTTCATCAGGCGCAAGCGAGGCGGCCGCAGCGGCAGCGACAAAGTGTTCGGCTTGAGCTGCCCAGTCAGCATCCCGGCCGCAGGCGGTAAAGGTTTGTGTGGCAAAGCTTTTGACTTCTTTGTATGCCGCTTCAACCTCTTGCGGGTGCAGATCCGGATCGGAAGCGACCTGAACGGCTCTGGAAATCCTAGGGTCGGCACTCAAATGCTCGACACTGGCAACAAACTTACCTGCCAGGGCGCGCTGTTGAACCGCTGAGAGCTGGCCTATGGCATCGCGAAGACTTTGATCATTGGTAATACGGGTTGGCATGGGATACACCTCCAGAGAGCAAAAGCCTAGATATTTAGGGGAGAGTTCCATCTCATGCCTACATCTTAGGAGTTCATCCGGCATCAACTTATGATCCAGATCAGTGAATCCGGACTTTTTCATGTGATCATGTTAAGTGGCTAGGAGATGCACCGGTCGAAGCAGGGGCTTTTTGCCATTCAGAAAACTGATCAGCAATCTGAACTGCCGGAATAGCTATAAATGTAATTTATTGAGTTTGTGCTGTTTCGAGCAACCGTACGATTTTATTGTGCTGGTTCTTTTTCGCCCAATCCAGGGCACTCAAATCATCAAAGTCTACGAGTTCGGTGTTGGCATTGTGGTCGAGCAGTGTTTCAACCGAATCTGTGTGTCCCAGTTTTGCAGCCCAGATCAGCGCACTCCAACCGCCGGTTGTCTCAATCTGATTGACCTGTGCGCCACGGCTCAGCAAGAGTTCGGCGATCTGGTGGTGGTTATTGGAGACGGCCAGCATTAGGGCCGAATAGCCCCCTTTATCGACCTGATTAACCTTGGCTCCTGCATCGAGTAGGCTCTGTGTCGCTTGCAGATGCCCATTGAGTGCTGCCTTCATGAGCGGTGTCCACATACAGGCATCCTGCACATCCACAGGGCTCTGACCTTCGATCAGTTTACGAATGGTGGGCAGGTCACCTGTCTCAGCGGCAACGATCAACGGCGGATTCTCAAAAAATTCAGAGTCTGAAGATTCAGAATATTGCTCAGAACAGGCGCTGACAAGCAGGATAATTGTGAGTAGAAAGATAAGCCGTTTCATATTGAGAGGAAGTTGCTCAGTACACGGCTATTCTCAATATTCAGCTAAAGGGATCAATGCGTAATCGCAATCGTGGCGTTACTTCTCAGGACTGTTTTTGGGGTTGATGAAGTGGTTGGGAAATGGCGTGATGTTGGAATCCGCATCAATCTCAATGATTTTGCCCGGGCCGTGGTCCTGCTTTTCCACTTCATCGATACGGATCACGGAGTGGATCGGTATGCGGGTGCGCTGTACGCCTGAGAACTCCTCTTTCAATTTTTCGGCCGATGGATCCACGACCAGACTGCTGGTCTCCTGAAAGATCAGATCCTCCACCTCCACGAAACCATAGAGCTCGCCCTGGCGAATGGTGCGGGCGAAGATTTCATAGACTTTCCCCTGATTTAAAAAGACGATTTTAAAAAGGCGCATGGGGAGTAGATCGGCTCCTGAGAGAAAAATGGCAGCAGATAATAGCTGATGTGCAGGCCTGAAGATAGCTTAATTTATCGACAGAGAATGTCTACTTGTGAGTGGAAAGCACCGCGAATTGATGGAGCCGATGGGCGGAATTGAACCGCCGACCTACTGATTACGAATCAGTTGCTCTACCGACTGAGCTACACCGGCTGAAGGCGGGCAATTATAGACCTATCTTGATC
This sequence comes from Candidatus Thiodiazotropha taylori, assembly GCA_019100305.1. Taxonomy (GTDB): domain Bacteria; phylum Pseudomonadota; class Gammaproteobacteria; order Chromatiales; family Chromatiaceae; genus Thiodiazotropha. The sequence continues at coordinate 5,052 of JAHRHW010000032.1, forward strand.
TCGTGGTCTAGCCTGTATTATCTGGATGTATTGGTTTGGCCTGGGCTTAACTGTCGGAATTTATTGCTAAAATCTCTTCGCATCGAGGCAGTAGGGTTGGCTTGGAACTATTGGTGGCCGTTCGAGGACGAGGTCAGCGAGAAGGCGGCATGAGGCCGGGCCAAGGACAACCCCGTTACGGAAGTGTCCCGCATTGACATACAGGCCTGATACCTCGGGAAGCTCGCCAATGTATGGGATGCCTTTGGGTGAGCCTGGCCGCAGTCCGGCCCAATGGTGCTCAATTTCAGCTTGGGCCAATTCCGGAAAGTGGTTCAGAGCGTAGGCTTTGAGCTCCTGCTTCGCCTCTTCTGTTGTGGTTTTTTCAAACCCTCTGTGTTCCAGCGTGCTGCCAACCAGAACCCTGCCATCGCGCCGGGGAATCACATAGCGGTCCTGGTGGAGTGTAATCCGCTTAATTCTTTGCGGCTGATGTTTGAAAATAATCATCTGCCCCAGTACCGGTTCGATCGTGGGTGGCGTGGCAAGTGATTGCAGTAGCGTTCGGCTCCAGGCACCGGCGCAGACCACCACCCGGTCTGCTTCGAATCGCTGCTTGTCCGTTACAACCCCTTTGATCTGATTGTTCTCTACGATCAGTTGACCGACTTTGCAATGCTCGTGGATTTGCAACTGGCCTTTGATATCCTGGTAAAGGGATTGGGTCAGTCTTGGATTACGTACTTGGGCAATATCGGGCATCCAGGCGGCTTGCTGGGCTTCGATCTTCAGTGTTCGCTCATAGTTGGCAAGCTCGCTACCCTCAATGAGTTTGAGATTTTGTTGCTGGTTGAATGACCAATCCAAGGCCTTGTCGATATCTTCAGGATCAATGGTCAACAGCCCGCTGATGGTGTACTCCGGATCGATACCTGAGGCTTGCTTCAGTTCCTCACAAAGGGATGGGTAGGATTGCTGACTCCAGGCAGCAAGGTCATTGACAGATTTGGTATATCGCCAAGGGTAGAGCGGGGAGATGATGCCCCCACCGGCCCAGGAGGATTCCCGGCCGATGCGGCTCTGTTCGAGTAAGGTGACATCCATGCCTGCTGCAGAGAGTTCCCGTGCAGTGAGCATGCCGATGATCCCGCCACCTACGATGAGACAGTCTGTCATATTACCTGTATTGCCTTTAGATTTTGCGGCTGAATAGCGATTGCTTGATGTCTGAAATGCTATCTGTCAACAGGCCTAAGAATAACACACCCGACGATACGATTTGCGGCTTATTTGAGGGGGTTCATGTGTGGTGATCATTCATAAAAAAACAAAGGGTCCACATCGAACGATGTGTACCCTTTGTGGTTCGGTCCGATCTGTTGATCAGTTGGCCTATTTCCAGCCCTCTGTCCAACCGCCTTCGTTTCTCTCCTTGACGCCAGCCGAGTTGAGTCGATAGGCGACTACATCATCTTCGTTCTGTCCATCCTTGGTGGTGACATTGATTTCGATTGAGTAGCAGTTGGTAATATCGCCACAAGCACCCGGAGCAATGGCAAGTCCATCGTAGTAGCCATTCGGGCTGGTGGTGCCGATATTGGCTTCAGCCGGGTCTTGAGTATAACTGGCTGTACGCGCCCGGTAGACATCCAGTTTCTGTGCCGCATCCAAAAGGGCTGACATACCGTCATTTCGCCGCCCCTTGCGAACTGAATCCGCATATTGGGGGTAGGCAATGGCGGCAAGGATGCCGACTATCGCTATGGCAATTAATACTTCAACTAATGTGAAGCCGCGCATCTTGTTTCTAGACTTAATCATCAATAACCTCTTCCCAGTAGGTGGGCAAGAAATAATCATCCCAATCACGTTTTTTCTCAATACCAACCAGTAAGTGGACTTTGTTACCGAGAATCTGACCGCCCTGGTCATCAAGGTCGCCTGGGAATACCAGCATGGGTGATGGTGGAATACCAAGCATGTTCAAGGTGTCAGAGCGATCATTCACCGTCAGGCTGTCTTCACTGCCCCCATTCCAGTTGAATTTTGCATTGGCGTCAATCATGTCGACGGCATAGACTCTGGCGGTACCGGCTGAACCCCGGGCTTCACAATCACCCAGATCATCCGCGCGGGTTGCACTGAATGTGGTGAAAATAACCGCATAGTTGTAGAGGATCGCTTTCGAGTAGGATTTCTCCGTGTTCGAAAGATCGAAGTACCAACCACCATTCGCAGGATTGAGAATATCAGAGCGGGTTGCCGGTGTGCTCGTCGTATTGATGAGCATGGATTGGGTCACGGTCGTGTAGCTGGTCGGCGGATTCCAGACCGCGCGGTCTTTGATCATGTAGAACCGGTCAATCGTGCTTCCATCCAGTGGATCAGTTCGATTACCGGAACCGATTAAGATCGAAACGAACTGTACACCACCCTTCGAGTAGTAACCGGCTTGCGGGGTGTTGAAGAAGCGCCTGAACCCGCCGCTGGAGTTCACGTCGGCTATTACGGCGCCTGTCATGGCATCGACATCCACGCGAATGATTCTGCCTCCGACGTCGGCCGCATAGATACGATCAACCATGGCGTCACCATCGATGTCGATGGTCATAACGTCGCTAGCAATGCTGTTGGTCATGTTGGCAACAGTGATATCAGCTCCGGTATTTGAGACGGTTCTTAGCAAGCCACCATCTGCCGCGTTCACAATGAAGATATAGTTCCCTTCATCGTCTGATGAGCGTGAAGTGGCAGTATCCTGATCAGTATCATAGCCACCACCAAAAATCAGTACGGGGGTTGCTGCGCCACCAATGTTTATATTGACAAACAGAGGTTTCGACCAGGTTTGTGCAAGGCCTGTGAAATTGACATCGCTTGCAGCGGATATCTCTCTCACAAAGACTGGTGCATCCCTGTCCGTAACGTCGAGCAGGAAGTACTTTTTACCACCTCGACGCATGCCGACAATGGCCATCTTGCTGCCGCCAACCTCGTACACGGTGAGTGGACCATCCAGGCCATAAAACGGGGTGGTTGACGGGTTGTTGGTTTTGATTGTGCTGATTTCGCTCAAAAATTCTACTGGCATGAAGGCCCAGAGTTCGGCACCTGTATCAGCATCGATCGCAGTAAGCACCCCTTCGCTGGTGGGTAGCAGGACAACATCGCCATCCGCGTAGTTAACAACAGCCGGTTGGGTATGTATGGGTGCGCCCATTACACCGGTATGAGGCTCTTCATCCAGGTTGTTAAGGGTCCAGGTTGGGTCCCAGGTGATCCAGTTCAGCAGATCGACGCGTTCTTCATCCGTTGCAACACCCATCGTGGCGTTGGTGATTGCCGTGTTACTGAAGACGACCCGATTGGTTGAGTCAGACAATGGGGCACTACCATTCAGATTGGTATAGAGATTACGGACTCCATGGGCGCCCATATGCGATGCGGCACCACCCTCAAGGGTTTCGCCACCGTCCGATGAGTCGTTCCAGAAGTCTTGAGAGCCGGTGAACTCATAGGCTTCGTTAACCACTGAAGAGCCTAATTCGTCAAGAATGACGATGTTGCCGTCGCTCACCGCAAAACTATAGCTCTTCAGGTTGCCTTCCCAGAATGTGGTTGTCGACGGTACGAACAGTGGTATGTATATGCGATCGCCACTGATTGCGGCATTGTCAGGATTGAAAGGAATCACTGGAGCCGTATAGGCATAGGGGATGGATTCCTGTGCGTCGATAATGATCGATGTCAGAACGTTTGACAGGCCGGCGACACTGTTGGCTGGCGCGCTACTGTCCACCTGATAGTAGTTACCGCCACCAGCATCATCGCCTACCATGCTCTGCAGGAATATTTCCGTGCTACTGCCGGTCCACGTGTCGAAACCGATGGTGTGAGTGGTGATGTTCTGGGTCTCATGCCAGCCAGCCCCCTCTTCCAGGTCAGTGGTATAGGCCCAGCGCGCAATCTCTTTTGCGCATCGACCGTTCTGCCATCTTGAGGTGGAATTACTTACACAGTTGGTTCCCTCATAGGATGTCAGGCCGTAGGCTTGTCCGCTGGTCGGTGAGTTGGAGTTCGGTGCACCATCAGAGAGCAATACGATGTGGTTGGGTCGGCACCAGTTGTCTTCCGGATCACCGTCGATGGGTGATGTCATGCTGTTGCCGAAATAGTCGGTAAAAGTGCGATCGCGGCGGAACCAGTCTACCGCTGCTTCCATGGCTTTAACCGTCGGAGTGTAACTGACGGTTTGCAGGCTGGAGACCTGAGTGGTAAAGCTGGATTCATTGCCATCGAAGAGTTTGAACTCTCCGGAGTGGGCGCGCATGTAGAGCGTGCCGTTATTACCCCAGCGTGTTGTATAGCCGAGCAGCGCCGCATTGGTGTTGGCAAGGTCAGGGTTGTTGACCACGCCTGTCATCGCATCGACCAGCTGGTTTCTGCGTGAGGGTGAGCCGGAACTCATACTGCCGGATTCGTCGAGTACGAACAGTACATTGGGTGGTACCGGATCGGGTGGCTCCTGCAGGTAGATCTCGATATCGTCTGCCACAGACATCTGTGCTGAGAGGCTGAGAATCAGCGCACCGCAAAATGAAGGCAGCTGGTGCTTGATTTGTGGTATCTGTTTCGTGAATAACATACTGTGCTCCTTACTGCCTGATCAGTGCAACCTGCATCCTGTTGTGGGTCTGAGTTCCGCTGCTGCCTACATGGCCAAAGGCGTCTACCTGGAATAGATGGGTTGAAACATCAAACTGGTAGCCGGAGAAGAGTCGGTTGCCCATTCCCTGCTTTGGGTCGATGAACGCTTCATAGGTCATGTCGATATCGGCGCGGATGTCTGCTTGGTCAGTTACGCTGCTTGATTGGTAAAAGTTGCCAGACGAGCGGGTTTCATTGATGACGCTCGGCACATCAAGATTGTATTCAGTTACCAGGTCGCTGGTTGATGTGCCGGTGACGATCGAGAGGGCATTTTCCGCCGCCTGAAAACTCAGCTCCTTGAGCTGGTGATTGACTGCGATCTTGGTCTCGATGTTTGTATTGCGCATCGAACTGACACTGAGAAGTGTGATGATTGCGAGCAGAATCATACTGATCACAAGGGCGAAACCACTCTGTCTGGTCGGACGGTTCGTAAAGGTAATCATGTTTCTGTGTTGTCTCATTTTACGCTTCCAAACCCTATCAAGAGGCCTGTCTGTTGATGCCATTACGCAGATTTCTCAAGGTAATGGTTGTGCTCGATGATTTGTACGCCTTACTGGTTTCTGTCGGGGTGAAAGGGGCTCCCATCACGTCCATCTCTTCCGCTGTGGCAGGTCTGAAGATTTCAGGTAGCTCCTGACCCTCTCCTGAGCCGGCAACCAGGCCAATGCGAATTGCAACCACATTCACCCAGCGTGCTTCGTCATCGACAGCCGTCGCTGTGAAATATTGATTGGCCAGGCCGTCACCATCGGTATCTATGCCGTACAATGCGCGCATCCGGGCAATGCCGGAAACCAAGGCTTGGGCATAATTTTGCTCAGGTACCTCACAGATCAGATCCCCATCCGCATTGAGATAAAACCGAACGGTGATGGTATCGGCTACATCCCCGCCCAAGGTGCCGGCCAGACCACAGGGTGCCGGTCCTGAGGCGTAGCGAACCGCAACTACGCTGGATCCATTGGCATCGATGTCCTGGATTCCATCTGTGCCGATCGCTGGGAAGGTGCGTAATCCGTTATCGGTTGTACCGTAGGTTGTATCATTGTCATTTTCAGGAATGATGCCCCGGCCAGCCATCACCAGTACCCGGCGCATATCCTGAAATGCGAAGCGGTAGTTTTCGGTGGCAGCGGCGAGTGCGGATCTGGCATTGAAGGTGTTCTTACTGTCGACGTAGACTTTACCGGCTCCACCAATGATGAAGAAACCGATTGCGCTTGCGATCATCAGGGAGAGAAGGGAGATACCTGCTTGCCGGCGAATGTTAGATAAGCTTTTCATCTTATTCCTCTCTTGGTGCGCCTGGCACGATGCTGGTCACAACGGTTTCGGTTTCCGGGTCGGCTGTATCACTTTGTACCTGCCAGGTGATGGTGACCACCATGGTTGAAACGGGGGAGCAGGGGTCTGCATCTGTCGCATCATTGTCATTGCAGGTGACAATCATTTCGCCACCGGGCAGGGAGGTCTGAACACCATTTCTGCAACTCACTTCCCATAAATCGAAGGTCGCCATTTCAGCAGGTGAGCAATCCGCAATACCGGTGGTGCTGGTATCGTCAGGGGTCATGGCGCAGATTTCATCCGGTGGTGTGGTGCAATCAGCAGGCACATCAGAAATATAATCATTGGCATCCACGCCAAACAGATTGGCCCTCATCCGGTCGGCCAGTGCAGCGGTAAGATCCGTCGCCCTGGATCTGTAATCCGCATTACTCGCGCCTTGCAGTGCTGTGATTTGAAGCGATGCCACGCCAAGCAGGCCAACCCCGATGATCACGGCGGCTACAAGCACTTCAATCAATGTCATGCCTCGACACTTTGATTTCTGTATCGGGGTGCATCTGGTAATCATGGGCATCCTCCATCCTCTGCCAATCTGATAAAGGGGCGGCCGGTGAGACTGAGGCAGACCCTGGATTTCACTTCTCCGTCGAAACTGATGGTTATGGAGTCTGTATCGGCCAAGGCAGCCCTGCCTCGTGCGTTGTAGGTAACAGCATTCCCACCGACAGTAACGGAGTCGCTGTCGACAGTGTGGGTGAGCAGGTTTACAGCGCCGGCATCGACCTGCCAGCCATCAGCTTGCGGGGTGAAAGTTACATTCACTTCCTGGCGAACGGCCTCGCTTCTGGCCAGCAGAACCCCTGCCAGCAGCTCATTGCTTGTGGTGGCAACTGAAGTTCGTTCTGACAGATTTAAGAATGCGGGTATACCTATGGCCAGCATGATTGAGGCCACGACAACGGTCATGATCAGTTCGATTAATGTAAAACCCTTTGTCCCTTTCATATTTAAACCTCACCTATTCTGACCAATAGCTTAGATTATGCGATTTGGTCGTGTCATACCGTTTATCGGTGTAGCAGCCCCACACATCGAAAATTTCACCAAAATCAGGACAATAAGTGGATTTCAGTGGGAATGTAAGTCGTATCGAGGGGTGGTTGGGTAATCCAGTGCCACAGGCGAGTGTCTGTAACGGTGTTCCCAGGGGGGGCTGATCACAGTGAACAGATCCTGAATCGGCGGTGGTTACTGCCCAGCCAGTGATTTCGGTAGAGCAAACACCACTTCTTCACTCTTCCCCTGGGCTTCGACAACCGCTTGCACACCCCAGCCCTTCAATTGCTCTATTACACTTTCGACCAAAACCTCCGGAGCTGAAGCCCCGGCGGTAACGCCGATGGTCTGCTTACCGGTCAGCCAGGCCTGGTCGATATCCTCGGCACCATCGATGAGGTAGGCGGGGACGCCATGTTTTTCGGCAATCTCCCTGAGCCGGTTTGAGTTGGAGCTGTTGGGCGAGCCAACGACCAGTACCAGGTCACAGCTTTTTGCCAGCGACTTGACCGCATCCTGGCGATTCTGTGTCGCATAGCAGATATCGTTCTTTTTCGGCCCGGTGATATTGGGGAAGCGCCGTTGCAGCGCCTCGATGATCTGTTGGGTGTCATCCATCGAGAGGGTGGTTTGGGTGACGAATGCGATTTTGTCGGTATTGTTGATCTGCAGCTGTTCCACATCCTGAGTGGTGACCACCAGGTGAATATGGGATTGGCCCGCACTCTGGGTACACTGTCCCATGGTGCCTTCGACCTCAGGGTGTCCTCTGTGGCCGATCAGGATCACCTCGTAGCCATCCCGGCAGCGACGGGCAACTTCCAGGTGTACCTTGGTCACCAGCGGGCAGGTTGCATCGAAGATTCTGAGTTGGCGCAGCTTGGCCTCTTCACGCACTGCCTGTGACACACCATGGGCGCTGAAAATAACCGTGTGTCCATCCGGTACGTGTTCAAGTTCGTCGACGAAGATGGCGCCCCGTTCACGCAGACTCTCCACCACGAATCGGTTGTGCACCACTTCATGCCGGACATAGATCGGGGCACCCAGCTGATCGAGGGCCCGTTCGACGATTTCGATCGCCCGGTCTACACCGGCGCAGAATCCCCTTGGGTTGGCGAGTAGAATCTGTTGCATGGTGTTATTCCTCCATTTCGACGCGGATGATGGATACCCGGTAGTGGAAGGTCTTGCCGCTCAGGGGGTGATTGAAATCCACCAGCAGTTGATCATCATTAAGCTCCAGTATCGTGCCGGCAAGCTCCTCTCCCTGGGCTGTGGAGAAGGCGACGACCTGGGACGCCTGCAACGGCATATCCTGCGGAAAGTCGGAACGATTGAGCCAGTGCTGTTTGGTTTCATCCCATGCTCCGTAGACCTCATCGCCGGAGTCCTCCAAGGTCTGCTCATCGCCGGCCTGCAGGCCAAGCAGGGCATACTCGAGCAGCGGCTCCATGGTGCCATCTCCAAGAGTGAATTCGAGTGGTGAATCCTGGTAGGTGGAGAGGACTTCGGTACCGTCGCTCAGGCTCAGGGAGAAGTGCATGGTTACACGATGGCCCGGATCGATTCTAAGGGGTGCTTGATTCATCGGATTATGCGGTTGCCAGAGTCTGTTCCAGATTGAGCAGTTGCGGCAGAGTCAATCCATGCTGCCGTGCATGCGCCAAGGCACGCTCGAGTCGGGCCGGCGCGCTTCGGCCCATGCATTTGTGTAGAGGGTCTCCATCGAAAGCCTCCAGCATGGCATCGATCAGCGCTTCCGCATCCAGGGGTTGTCCAGTCTGCACCTGTTGAAGCTGGATGACTTCCCGGGCTACCGACTCGGCAAATGATTGGTGGTTTTGCCATAGCTCTGCCACATTGCCACCGGTTTTCAGTCCGGCAAGATTGGTTGTCAGGATGTAGAGGTTTTTGGTTACCAGTTCAAATAGCAGTTGTGCCTCATCGGCTAACACTTTGGTCGGAATGTTGACCTGTTGCAGGGCATCCTCGATCAGTGCAGCCCGTGGCCCGAATACGGGTGATGGGATGATCACTTTTGGATCCATACCGGGTTTCTTTTCAAACCAGATAGAGATCACTGTGGGATTGTCCGTTTCGCGCCAGTCTTCAGGCAGCAGTTCGTTTTGCAGCAGACCGACATGGGATCGCCAGGTGTCTGGCAGGTTGGCCAGGACAGTGGGCAGGTCGGCTTCACCAACCGCAACGATCACCAGGGCAGGATTGGGGACCTGTTCCGCCTTCTCTTCCATCCGTATATCACGTGTGACCGGATGGATGGTGTATCCCAGGCGCAGGAAACCCTTGGCGAGTACACCGCCGATTTCACCAACTCCAATTAAAACAATCTCTTTACTCTTATCTGGCATGCTCGTCTTGCTATGGGGTGATCTCTCTGGAGCCCGCATCATAGCGGATTTGCAATATTTTTTTAACGGTCTAACATATAAGTTAACCAGCAGGATTAATAAAGGTATATATCATTATGAATAATAAAGAAATATTACCAGAAAATGGGTTGCCGCTCTATGAAGTTGAGGAGATGTCCCTGCTCGATGCCATGATCCTTTTGAAACGCAATGGGGGAGTTCTGCAGACATCGACCATTGAACGGGCTGCAGAGCGTCTTAATCCGGCCTTTGAGCTGCCTGCTGCGGGTGACGCCGGGTCCCTCTCCTGAGATAGCTCGTTCTCTCCAGCAGGGCGGAGCGTGTGGGCAATCAATCCGCACGACGAGCTGCAAGTCTGCTGCAAGTCGATCGACCCTCCACTCTCAGGGAGGATCACTAAGCTACGCTCAAACCAACAAATCCCCACAACTGATCGGCTGACTCTCCTGGTGCCAATTGTGTGAGTTTCGCAACGCGGAATCTACCGCTTAGCCATGCATTTTAAGTGTATTTGGTTTGAACCCGATTCTGAACAGATTAAACTGACGTCATCGGTGACTGAGGTGCGGATAAAAGATGCTGCTCGAGGCTGAAGTTAATGATTGTTTTGAATGAGGTTGGCTATGCCAAACAGCGGTAAGAATATAGGTTTTGTCTCATTGGGTTGTCCCAAAAACCTGGTGGATTCCGAGCGTATACTCAGCCGTTTGCGCGCCGAAGGTTATGACCTTATCGGCAGTTATGAAGAGGCCGATCTGGTGATCGTCAACACCTGTGGTTTTATCGACTCTGCAGTGGAAGAGTCGTTGGAGGCGATCGGGGAGGCGTTGCAGGAGAACGGCAAGGTGATCGTAACCGGTTGCCTGGGCAAGGATGAGTCAAGAATCAGAAACGCCTATCCGAAAGTGCTGGCGGTAACCGGGCCCCACGCCTATGAGGAGGTGGTGGAGGCAGTGCATGACCAGATGCCGGCACCGCATGATCCCTTCACCAGCCTGTTGCCTCCTGAAGGGATCAAACTGACACCCAGGCACTACGCCTATCTTAAGATCTCCGAAGGGTGTAATCACAGTTGCAGTTTCTGCATTATCCCGGATCTGCGGGGTCCCCTGGTGAGCCGCCCGTTTGGTGATGTGATGCTGGAAGCGGAGCGCCTGGTCGAGTCCGGTGTTCGGGAGTTGCTGGTGGTCTCCCAGGATACCAGCGCCTATGGGGTGGATATGAAATATCGCCCCGATTTCTGGCAGGGCCGTCCGGTGAGCTCAAGACTGAAGGATCTGGCCGCCGCCATGGGTGAGTTGCAGGCCTGGGTACGGATGCACTACGTCTATCCCTATCCTCATGTGGATGAGCTGATACCGCTGATGGCGGATGGCCATATCCTTCCCTATCTCGATATGCCGCTGCAACACGGCAACCTGCGTGTGCTCAAACAGATGAGAAGACCGGCGGCTACGGAAAAAGTGCTTTCGAGGATCGCCCGCTGGCGAAGAAGCTGTCCCGATCTGACTCTGAGAAGTACCTTCATTGTCGGTTTTCCTGGCGAGACCGAGGCGGAATTTGAAGACCTGCTGGCGTTTCTCCAGGAGGCTCAGCTCGATCGAGTCGGCTGCTTTGCCTACTCCCCGGTGGATGGGGCGGCGGCCAATCAACTGCCGGGGGCGCTGCCTCTGGAGGTCAGGGAGGAGCGGCAGGCCCGTTTCATGCAGGTACAGGCGGAGATCAGCCGGCAACGTCTGCAAGCCAAAGTGGGCAAGGAGATGGTTGTGCTGATCGATGAAGTGAATCAGAAACAGGTGATTGCCCGCAGTTCAGCCGATGCGCCGGAGATCGATGGGCGGGTATTCATTCCGGGAGGTTGGGAGCTTGAGCCTGGCGACTTCATCAAAGTGAAGATCACCGCTGCGACGGCTCATGATCTGCAGGCGGAACCGATAGAGGTGGATGAGACTGAGGACGATTAAACTGGCGCATCCATGCGCCATGCCAACCATTTGGTATAGGTAATCCTATTGGATCAGAAAGCGGAGCCGCTGCTGCGACCCATTTTTTTCAGAATCATCGCCAGCGGGCAGAAACCTGTGAAAGCGGACTGCAACAGGTTGATCCCGACAAAGGCGGTGAAGAACAACCAATAGGGGTGATGGTAGTGTGAGAGTGCTACGCTCAATAGTATGGCAAAGCCTGCAAAGGCAAGCACAATGCGGTCAATATTCATGAAATGGCCTCTAAACTGTAAGTTTTGATCAGTCTAATACCGTTTGTATGCATGTCGTTAAACGGCGTGGAGGATCGTAACCTGCTGCATACGATCAAAAAGTGGACGCTATATTAGCACTATCTAATATTTAGTCAAGAGATGACGCAATCATGACCGGCGACCTGAGAGATCTGGCGAGACAAAATCAGCTTGTGGCTCAGTTGCTGGCACATCCGGAGTGCTTCGGTCATGGCATCGAGCGGCTTGAACATATCGAGACCCATATATCCCACCTGCTGCTGATCGGGGATTTTGTCTACAAGATCAAAAAGCCATTGAATCTCGGGTTTCTCGACTATTCCACCCTGCAGAGGCGGCAATTCTGCTGTGCCGAGGAGCTGCGTCTCAATCAGCGTTTCGCTCCCCAGCTCTACAAAGGCGTTGTTGAGATCAGGGGGTCGGTTGAGCGGCCGGAGATCGGTGGCCAGCGGGAGGTGCAGGAATTTGCGCTGAAGATGGCCCGCTTTCGCCAACAGGATCTGTTCGACAGATTGACCCTGGACCCACCACTTGTCGATCAACTTGCTTTGATGATCGCCGATTTTCATCGGCGTGCCGCGCGGGCTTCGGAGTTGCCTCAAGGTGGCGTTGAGAAGGTATTTGCGCCGATGATGGAGAACTTCCGGGTGATCAGGGAGTTGAGGCAGCCGCTGCTGGTGATCGAGCGTCTCAATTCCCTGCAGAACTGGACCGAAGATCAGGCCGGGCAACTTGTCGAACTGATTGAAGAGCGCTATCTGGCGGGATCGGTCAGAGAGTGTCATGGAGACCTTCACCTGGGCAATATTGTACTCTACCAGCAACGCATCACCCCCTTTGACGGGATCGAGTTCAACCCGGATCTGCGTTGGATCGATACCCTCAGCGATATCGCCTTTTTGTTGATGGATCTACAGCATCGCGGACTGTATGCGTTGTCTGATCAGTTGTTGAATCGTTATCTTGAGGAGACGGGCGATTATGCCGGCCTGCCTCTGCTCAGGTTCTATCTGCTCTATCGTGCCATGGTCAGGGCCAAGGTCAGTGCCATCCGGGTCTGCCAGGCGGATCTCTCTGCGGCGGATCAGATGGCGTATCTGGATGAGTATCTGAGTTATCTCACCCTGGCAGAAAAGCTGGTTCGTCACCCACCTGCCTCCATGGTGATCACTCATGGGGTGTCGGGATCGGGCAAGAGCACGGTCAGCGCTCAACTGGCGGAACAGCTGATGGCGATCAGGATACGTTCGGATATTGAGAGAAAACGTCTCTTTGCGCCACAAGACGGGGCAGCAGGGGGATCTGCTTCAGATCGCTATAGCTCTGCGGCGACCAGGATCACCTATCACCACCTGGCGGGTTTAGCGACAGGGCTGTTACAGGCCGGTTTCTCGGTAATCATCGATGCGACCTTTCTTAAAGGGTGGCAGAGAGAACTCTTTCATCTGCTCGCCAATCGTCTTCAGGTGCCACTGCTGATTTTGGATTGTCAGGCCTCCCCAGCTCAACTGCAGGAACGGATTATTACCAGGCACCAGCAGGGCGGAGATGCATCCGAGGCGGACCTGTCTGTATTGCAGCTGCAGCAGAGTGGTGTTGAGCCGCTCACAGAGGAGGAGCATCAGCTGGCTTTGAGCGTTGATACAGAGAACTTTCCTCCCCGCGGTTTTCTGGCAACGGTGTTACAGCGTTTGATGAGATAGACGTCAACGAAGGCGAACTCGTACTCCGCCTATCACCTCACGGCTACCCATATTTATAAGTTGGTTCTGGCAGATTAGAATCATAAGCTGTTTTCAGGAGTGAGGTCAGAGTGACCAGTTACTCTATCGCCAGGATTTCGTTGCGAGGTTTTTATGCGCTTTCCTCTTCTCAAGCCGGGTCAGAAATTTATCTATCAGGAGAAGCGATACACTAAAACAGGGCCGATGACCGCTGCCGAGGAGGAGAGTGGCAAGACCTGCATGATCCGTCGCTCAGCCGAAGTCACCCCGTTACAGGATCAAGATGAGAGGCAGCAGGTTATTGCGCGGCAATATGCCAGGGATCAGGTCGTGACTCTGTTGAAGGCTTATCAGCAGGAATTGAAAACAAGACTTTCCGACGCCATCGGCTTGGAGCAGGCACAGCGCCCTGCTGATCTATTAAATGTTGTGGAAGCGTGTGACGTGGTGGCTTTTCTTTCGCAGCGCGACCACTCCGATATCTCATGAGATGACATGCG